>JASHUK010000018.1 GCA_030040055.1 Nitrososphaerales archaeon
AGCCGCTCCCCTCCACGACGACGCCGTCTGTCGGGACGGCCTCTCCCGGCTTGACCCGGAAGGCGTCCCCCACCTGCAACTCCTCTACTGGCACCTCTCGCTCTTCCTCTCCAGCCACCAGGCGAGCCGTCTTCGGGGCCAACTGGAGGAGCGCCCTGACGCTCTGTGACGCCTTCACCCTTACGTCCCCCTCGAGGACCTTCCCGAGGAGTACGAAGCCTATGATCAGGGCCGACGTGTCAAAGTAGGTGACGCCCGATGCCCTCTTGAGTACGGTCACGGCAGCGCTGTAAGCCCATGCCGCGGTGGTCCCTGTCGCGACGAGGAGGTCCATGTTGGCGGCCCTGCCCCGGATCGCGTGCCAGGCCCCCCTGTAGAACGTCCACCCGGCGACGAATTGGACCGGGGTGGCGAGGAGGAGCATGACCGCGTCGCGGGACCCGGCTGGGGCTATCAGCGGGTACCAGGTCAGCACGAGTGTGGGGACGCCGAGCGCGAAGCTCAAGGCGGCGAGGAGCCGAAGGCGGGAGACCTCCCGCTCCGGAGCCGTGAACTCCCTCAGACAGCCTTCGCTGCAGAAGTAGTAGGTCGAGCCTCCCGAGTCGGCCTTCAGGGCACCTGGCCCTTCATCGACCCGCATCCCGCATATCGGATCCTTGGCCATCCCTGTCGGGGTGCCGCCCTCCGTGCGCCAGATAAGGAGTGACGCGGACGACGAACAGTCAAATAGCCTGACGGCAGTCTGTGAGGCTCCATGGCCAGGGACCCCGTTTGCGGGATGGAGGTAGCTGAGGGGAGGGAAGCCGAGAAGCTGGACAGGAGCGGCAGGACGTTCTACTTCTGCTCAGTAGGCTGCGCGAAGGCCTTCGCGCGCGACCCCGGCAGGTACACGTCTCCGTCGCCATGACGCTGCGCGAGCCTAACCTTTAATCCACGGCAGCGGCGGCTCGACGGCAAGGACGTACATTGGTGGACAGCAGGTTCGAGCAGTACGTCGGGGCAAACCTGAACGGCTTCGTGAAGGACGTCGTCCGGCTGGCATCGCAGCCGAGCGTCTCCGCGAGGAAGGAAGGCGTAGAGGAGTGCGCCGTGCTGGTCGAGACCATGCTGCGCGAAATCGGGGCGGAGGCGAGGTCGCTCAGGGTCGAGGGGGCTCCCCCGCTTGTCTACGGAGAGCTGAAGTCCACGAAGTCGAGCAAGACGGTGCTCTTCTACAACCACTACGACGTCCAGCCCGAGGAGCCGCTGGAGCTCTGGAAGTCGCCCCCTTTCAAGCCAGAGGTCAGGGACGGGAAGGTCTACGGGAGGGGGGTCTCGGACGACAAGGGGGAGCTGGTCTCCAGGCTGAAGCTCGTCGAGGCCTACTGCAAGACGGCTGGCGGTCCCCCCTGCAACGTGAAGTTCTGCTTCGAGGGTGAAGAGGAGACGGGGAGCGTGCACCTCCACCAGTACGTCGAGAAGTATCCCGAGCTCTTCAAGTCCGACGCGGTGGTCTGGGAGTACGGAACGGTCGACGTCGCCGGGAGGCCGAAGGTGACGCTCGGAGTCAAGGGGATGATATACGTCGAGTTCGTCCTGCAGGAGCTGTCACAGGACGCGCACAGCAGCTACGCGGCCGTCCTCCCGAGCGCCCCGTGGAGGATGGTCAGGATGCTCGACATCTTGAAGGGTAAGGACGAGAGGATACTCGTCCCCGGGTGGTACGACGGGGTGGAGACCCTCAGCGAGGAGGAAGTGGAAGTCCTCGACGCACAGGAGTTCAACGACCAGGCCTTCAGGAAGAACTACGGCGCCAAGCAGTTCGTCGGAGGGATGGACGGCACGATGGCCAAGAAGGCGCTGGTCCGCCGTCCGACCGGGAACATAGCAGGTATCTGGGCAGGGTACCAGGGCCCTGGCTCGAAGACGGTCCTGCCGAAGGAGGTGCACTGCAAGATGGACTTCAGGCTGGTCCCCGACCAGGACCCCGACGAGCTCCTCAAGAAGCTCAGGGAGTACCTGGACGCCAACGGATACGCGGACGTCAGGATGGAGGTCGAGAGCATGGAGCCGGCGGCGAGGACGTCCTTCAAGGACCCGTTCGCGCAGGCCGCCATCAGGGCCGCGGAGAAGACATACGGGACGAAGCCGATCGTGGAGCTCAGCTCCCCCGGGACGGGCCCGCTCTACCTCTTCACGAGGAGGTACAAGATGCCCTCGGTCGACATCGGCGTCTCGTCGGAGGACGGGGCGATCCACGCCCCCAACGAGAACCTCACAGTCGAGAACCTGAGGAAGGGGATCCTGTGGGTGGCAGAGACGATGGAACTGTTCTCGGCTTCCTGACTACCACTTCGTCTTGTTGCCCTCTAGGAGTCCCGGTCCGCTGTGGACCTGGTCTATGTGCTTCGAGAGCTCCTTCCCCTCCTTCATCGTCGCCCCGCAGTAGGGGCAGACCAGCGAGGACGCTTCGACGAGCTCTGGGAGGAGGACGCGCTTCCCCTTCCCCTCCCCCACGAGGGTCTTCTGGGTGACGACCCCGACGACCTTCCCTCTTCTCATAACGCACAGCCGGCGCACCCCGAGCGAACCCATCTTCTCGATGGCTGCAGAGACCTTCGCCCCCTCGTCGATAGACTCCACGGGGGCGCTCATCACGCGCTCGACGGAGGTCGAGCCCGGCTCAAGCCCGCCCGCGACGACCTTGTACAGGATGTCTCTCTCGGTAAGTACCCCGATGGCCGACTCCCCGGAGAAGACCAAGGCCTCCCCCGAGCCCTTCTCCAGCATCCTCTTCGCGACCTGCGTCACCGACTCTGACGGAGAGGCCCTCACGAAGTCCTGGTCGACGTAGTCGGACAGCGGCTTCTCGAGCGACTCGCGGAGGTCCAACGGGTCCGCCGGCCCGCGCCGTCTAAATAAGATGTCCGTGCCGGTCTCGTTGTGTCGTAGGGCAGAAGGACGGGATTGGCGCGTGTGGAGTCTGGTCCGCGCGTAGTTGTGCGACTGAGGTGGGTGAAAGCGTAAAAGACGCCAGATCGCTCAGTCCCGCCGATGAAAGGGCAGGTCGCTGCCACCCTGATCGTCGTCGCCCTCATAACAGGGTCGGGAATCGGATACTTCGCAAGAAACACTAGCGCCGGCACCACCACGGAGATGGTCGTGACTACGGAGACAGTGGTGTCGACATACACAGTGACACTCCCGGGGTCAGGACTTCTGAGCTGCGTCGTCACGGAATACTCCGTCTGGGTGCTAGGCTATGGGAGCGGCGGAGTCGCAACGAGCTACAGTACGACGACCGAGCAGACCCCGGTTTCAACGTACACGAGCTCAACGACGGCGACACAGGCCGTGGGGTTCACGACCGTCAGCACGAGCCCCTACGGGGGGACAGTGACCGGGGCGCTCGCCCGCGGCAACTACACCACCTGCACGTACGCCCCAGGTTGACTGTGACCCTTCCGAGGGAGCCGCTGAGACGCTCCGACTTGCCCTCTGAGGTCAAGGGCACGGCCCCCTCCTAACGAGCCAGAGCCTCTTGATGGAAGCGATAAAGGCGTCCACTCCCCGGGGCGGCCCATGAAGGCGGCTGTGCTGGGGTCAGGGCTGATGGGGTCGGTCATCTCGCGCGACCTGGCCGCTTCTGAGGCCGTGGACAGCGTTACGGTCGCGGACCTGGACGAGGTCAGGCTGGACGCCCTGAAGAGGGCGGGAGGGAGAAAGTTGAGCGTCGAGCCCCGCGACCTCAAGGACCGGAAGGGGACCGCGGACTTCCTTGGGAGGTTCGACGTCGTCGTGTCAGCGCTTCCCCACGGGGTGGTCCACCCGGCAGACCTGGCGGCGTCCGACGCCGGGGCGAAGGTGGTGAACATAGCGTTCGAAGACGAGCAGATGGAGCTTGACGGCGCGTTCAGGAAGAGCGGCGGCCTCCTGATACCCGGCTGCGGGCTTGCCCCCGGCCTCGGAGGGATACTCCTCGCCCACGCGTCCAAGCTCGTCGGGGGAGCCTCGGAAGGGCACATCCTCGTCGGCGGGGTGCCCCAGCGTCCGCGGCCGCCCTTCGGCTACAGGCTTGTCTTTTCGGTGGTCGGTCTGGTCCGGGAGTACACGGATGAGGCGAGGGTGTTCAGGGGGGGGAGGCTGGTCAGGGTCAGCCCATTCGAAGACCTTGAGACCGTGGACTTTCCCGAGCCTATCGGGAGGATGGAGGCCTTCTGCACTGACGGGCTGGCCACCCTCGTCTACACCATGAAGGGGATGGAGGTGCTGGACGAGAAGACGCTCAGGTGGCCGGGGCACGTCGAGAAGATGAAGCTGCTGATGGACTCCGGCTACTTCTCGAGAGAGAAGGTCCCGGCCGGGGGGACCGAGGTCGCGCCGCTGGAGGTGTCCTGGGCCGTCCTGGGAAGAAAGCTGGCCGAGGGCGACCCGAAGGACATGACGGTGATGAGGGTGGTCGCGAAGGCGCCCGGCAAAGCGGCGGTCTACGACCTCGTCGACCGTTTCGACGAGAAGACCGGGGTCTCGTCCATGGGCAGGACGACGGGATACACCGCCTCGATCGTGGCCCAGATGGTCGGTAAGGGGGAGGTCGGCGGACAAGGCGTGGTCGCCCCCGAAACGGCGGTCGCCGGGGAGCGGGTAGGCAGCTTGCTCTCCGAGCTGTCTCGGAGAGGGGTGAAGGTTTCCGGCCCTGGGTCTACCGTCTGACCCGGTCCCCGGACTCGCTCAGTTGGAGGCTGACGTGCTTGGTCTGCAGGTATTCCATGAGCCCCTCCATGCCGGTCTCTCTGCCCAGGCCGCTCTGCTTGTAGCCGCCGAACGGGACCTCCGGCCCCGGGTTGAGGTGACGGTTCACCCAGATCGTCCCTGTCCTGAGCCCCTGCGTCACCCGCATGATCCGGGGTAGGCCCCGCGACCAGAGGTCGCCGGCCAGCCCGAACCTCGTGTCGTTCGAGATCGATATGGCATCCTCCTCGTCGCGGAAGGGGAGGACGCAAAGGACTGGGCCGAATATCTCCTCCTGGAATATGCGCATCCTGCGTTCGACCCCCTCGAAGATTGTGGGGGGGACGAAGTAGCCGCGCGAGTAGTCTCCTTCGATGAGCCTCTCCCCGCCGAGGGAGAGCCTCGCCCCCTGCTCCTTGCCGGACTCGACGTATCCCAGAACCCGTTCCATCTGCCCGGCCGAGATCAGTGGGCCCATCTCGGTGGCTGGGTCGAGCCCGTTTCCTACCTTTATCGAGGAAGCCGCCTCCCTGAACCGCTTCATGAAGTCGTCGTAGATGCTCTCCTGGACGAGCAGCCTCGAGCCCGCGTTGCACGACTGTCCCGCGCTCCTGAATATGGACCACATCGCCCCCGGGAGCGCGACCGCCAGGTTGGCGTCGTCGAAGACGATCCCGGTGGACTTCCCGCCGCACTCGAGGTTTACCTTCTTCAGGTTCGATGACGCCCCGGCCATGATCTCCCTGCCGGTCTCGGTCGAGCCGGTGAAGGAGACCTTGTCGACGAGTGGGCTCTTGACCAGCTCGTTCCCTATGGTCTCCCCCGACCCGGCGACGGCGTTGATCACCCCCGGAGGGACCTCGAGCCTTGAGATGAGCTTCACGAACTCCAGCGACACGCCGGACGTGTTGACCGAGGGCTTCACCACCACCGTGCACCCCGCCGCCAGGGCCGGCCCCAGCTTCCAGGAAAGGAGGGAGATGGGGGAGTTCCAAGGGACGATGAGCGCGCAGACACCTACCGGCTCGTGCACCACAAGGCTCACGTCGGCCGAGCTGTAGCGCGGGATCTTTCCCACGACGTGCCTGGAGGCAGAGGCGTAGTACTCCAGCACGTTGGCGGCGTTGAGCAACTCTCCCCTGGCGTCGGCGAGAGGCTTCCCGTTCTCCAGGGTCAGGCGGACCGACAGCCCTTCCACCTGGGCGCGGATGAGCTCCGCCATCTGCGCCAAGACCTTCGCCCTATCCGAGGGCCTCTTGGAGCTCCACGAGCCGGAGTCGAAGGCGCGCCTCGCTTCCTCGGCAGCCTCCCGGGCGTCGTCGGCCATGGACCTTGGGGAAACTGCTACCGGTTCGCCCGTGGCAGGGTTCCTGCTCTCAATGGTGCCCCCTTGGGAGCCCTTCCACTTCCCTCCGATGAGGTTCGAGTATTCCCTTGGGACGGTCTCCGCCTGCAAGCTGCCCTTCGGGGCCTCACACGAGATATAACGGTTCCTCAGGTTCCGGCCAGGACCTTCGAGCCAGAGATGGTGAACCCTGACCTGTAGACCGCTCCGGCGGCCCCTGAGAGCTCACCCACTTCGAGGGTGGTCCTTACGCTCCCCCTCCCCAGCCAGACATCCGACGCCCTGGAGTTGGACTTGATTATTTCTACGGCCTCTGAGACCGAGCCCTGGCTCTCGTGCGTCCGGGGGAAGAGCCTGAAGCCGTATGTGGCCCCGTAAGACGCAAGGTCTTTCGGAGTCCCCTCCCGTTCAAGCTCGACCGACACGGAAAGCGTCTCCTCGGCCCCCTTGACGCAGAACCCTCCGTACTTGGTCCCGGGGCCGGGGGGCTTCAGGCCGGGGTTGAGAGGATGGAGCTTCGTGAGGGAGATCCTGTCGGCGAGCCGCTTCTGGTACCCGTTCACTAGTCCTCGCAGGAGCGACCATTCGGTGCTGACCCACATGACTGGGAAGAAGATGCCCGGCCGGCCGTCGAACGAGCACTTCACCCCCACCGCGGCCTCCTGGTAGAGAGTCCTGTCCGGCCGCAGGGCCGCCATGTCAGCTCCCGACTCGCTTACCGACACGATCTCGCAGACATAGGCCATGCAATCGCCCCCTTCGACCGTGAAGGGCTTCGGGACCAGCAGTTCGAGCTTGGAGGGGTCCCCCCGGAAGTATACAGTGACGTAGTCGGCTCCGTAGTGCCACGGGCCCGGTTCGATGGCCGAGGTCCCCCCGGGAGCGAGAGGATGGTCCATCATCCCTGGCCGTCTTCGGCCGTGAAGTGTATAAAGCATTCATCGGCGAGAGGCGGCCAGAAAGGATGAGGCTGGCCACATTCAGAAGGAAGGGCGACGGGAGCGGGTCCGAGCGGGCCGGCCTGGTTTCAGGCGGGAAGGTCCGGGAGCTCGAGGGTGCGGCCACGGTGGAAGAGGCCCTGATCGGCTTCAGCCAGGGAAGGGCGCCGTCCGCAAGAGGGGCTTCCGTCGGTCTGGA
>JASHUK010000019.1 GCA_030040055.1 Nitrososphaerales archaeon
GTGGGCACGGATTTTCCCTCAATACAGCAACCTTGCGGTCACGGGTTACCCAATTCCCGGTGTCGACCTCGGGATGGCTACGAACGACGCCACCTGGACCATCACCGGACCGCCGAACGTGACCGTGTCGCACTCGACCTCGAGCGTCGTTCCGAAGGTCGTAGAGAGGATAGACCCCTATAACCCAACTGGAAGTCTAGAGGTCAACGCATCTCTGGTCGGGGCCGGAACGCCCCCCAATCCTAGCAACCTCTTCAACGGATCCGTGGTACTCTTCTCGATGACTCAGACCTTCAACTACGACCAGAGCCCGCCCAAGAGCTTCACTGTGAACATGACCCTGGAGCCGGTCAGCTTCCAGAACGTGTCGAAGATCTACGTTGACGTTATCCTGTCGACTCCCACAAGAAACTACACGCTGACGACCGCAAAGATTGCAAGCACGATAATCTCCGAAGAAGTGACCCTGTCAAAGACTGGAACCTGGTACACCATCAACCTGGTGAGCGGCCTGCTTCCTCAGTCAGGGATTCCGCCCTTCCAGACTACCACGAACCCGGGGACCACAGTGTTCGCGGTCAAGGGAACCTACAGTCTCACCTATGCTATTCTGGCTGTCCCCTCAGGCAAAGACGCGGCCGTGTCCGTCAGGGTACTTTCCGCGAATCTGAAGGTGATAGGAGGGGCGTACGGGCTTCTGGGGACCGACTGGGAGGGTCGTGACCTTTGGTCTGAATTCGTCTATGGGTCGAGGATTTCTCTTGAGATAGGCATTCTCTCCGGGATTGGCTCAGTACTGTTGGGGACATTTCTCGGGATTGCGGCGGGATACCTGGGTGGATTCTGGGACGAGGTCCTCGGAAGGATCACTGACTTTGTGCTAGTGCTCCCGTTCCTGCCTCTTCTAATCATACTCACGCTAATTCTTAGCTTGAACGCCGTACTTCTGAAGACTGTCGAAGTGTGGGAAATAGCCATCTTCGTCATCATATCCTGGCCAACCATAGCCAAGATCATCAGAAGCCAGGTCCTTTCCGTGAAAGAGAGACCCTACGTCGAGGCCTCGCGTGCGATGGGAGGAGGAACCGGGCACGTCCTCCGCAAGCACATCTTCCCCAACGTGACCGCCCTCGTCTACTCGCAGGTCGCACTCGCGGTTTCGGGGTTCATCCTGCTGGAGGCCGCGCTGGACTTCCTCACAGTCTCGCTCTACCCATTTACCACAATCACGTGGGGAATCATGCTTACCCAGTCGCTGCCCTACGCCACAGGGGACCCGGCGGCGTCATATGTGTGGTGGTGGTTCCTGCCTCCCGGCATAGCCATCGCGGTGCTCTCGCTCGCTTTCGTACTGGTGGGGTTCGCGCTGGACTCCGTCTTCAACCCGAGGTTGAGGGCGAGGTGACCTCGTAATGGCGCTGCTCAAGGTGGAAGGCCTGAAGATGTACTACGGTACCTCTGAGGGCGAGGTTAGGGCAGTGGATGGTATCGACTTCGAAGTCGGCGAAGGGGAGATTCTGGGTATAGTAGGAGAGAGCGGGTGCGGCAAGTCGAGCCTCGCGAGCACCCTCCTGAAACTGCTCCCGAGCAATGGGCGAATCGCCGACGGCAAGGTCCTTCTGGACGGGGAAGACCTGATACCGATGTCCGACTCGGAGATAAGACGGAAGGTCCGGTGGACGAAGGTGTCACTCGTCCCGCAGGGGGCGATGAACGCCTTGAATCCCGTGTTCAGGGTCGGGGACCAGATAGCGGAGGCAATCACTGTCCACACAGATGTCTCCAACTCGGATGCGAAGGCAAGGACGGCCGAGCTCCTGAAGCTCGTAGGGGTCGACCCGACACGCGGAAGGCACTTCCCTCACGAGTTCAGCGGCGGAATGAAGCAGCGGGCTATGATAGCGATGGCCCTTGCCCTTAGCCCCAAGCTGGTCATAGCGGACGAGCCCACGACCGCGCTCGACGTTATCGTACAGGCGGGGATAATCCGGCTCCTTATGAGCATCAGGAACGAGTTCAAAACGTCGTTCATCCTCATCAGCCACGACTTGGCTCTGGTCGCCCAGATGAGCGATAAGACTGCCATCATGTACGCGGGGAAATTCGTCGAGTACGGCGACAGCACCGCGATATACGGAACGCCCCTGCACCCCTACACAATCGGGATGATCGGGGCATTCGCGGACATCAGGAAGCCCAAGGAGAAGCTGGTCTCGATACCCGGCTCTCCCCCCAAGTTGATCGACCCGCCACCTTCATGCAGGTTCAATCCGAGGTGCCCGTACGCCGCTGACATCTGCAGGACTAAGGAGCCTCCTCTGGAGGAGGCGATGCCGGGTCACTACGTGGCATGCCACTTCTGGAAGGAGATCAAGGAGAGGACAGGAACAGGGACATGAGCGACCTGAACGAGGGGACTAGACGCGAGCTCGCGAAGCTGAAGCGGCGGCTCACGCTAGCGAGGATCGTGGCCAGCCTGGCCCTCTTTGTGTGGTGCGGCGCGTGCCTGGCGTTGGAACTCGGTTACGCCCCGCTCTCGATTGGGGCTCAGCGGGCTGCTTATGTCAACGAAGGCGCGCTATTTCTGATTCCAGCTGTGGCTACCGGGTTCGCGCTTCACGCAGTCGGAAACCTCAGAAACGCGGCGCAGAGGGAGGACATCCTCGGATTGAAGAAGAAGGTCTCGCCAGTCTGGGGCGTCCTTGGACTGGTTTTCGCCTTTGTCGTACCAGGGGTCGTCCTCTTCCTTTCCGGGGGCAGCGCCAAGAAGATGGACCCCCCTCCCGCGCCGCCGTCGAACGCTGTCCTGATGGTCGACCATCTCACAAAGTACTTCGGCGTACGGCGGACCTTCGTCGACTCTCTGAAGAGGGCGCCGCCCGGTTTCGTGCACGCTGTAGACGACGTGAGCTTCAGCATAGACAGGGGAGAGATCTTCGGCCTCGCCGGGGAGAGCGGTTCAGGGAAGACGACCGTGCTGAGGACCGCGCTCATGCTCACCCCGCCGTCCAGAGGTTCGATATTCTTTGAAGGGGTGGACATTTCAAGGATGTCCACGGGGGACCTCAAGAAGTACAGGCCCAAGATCCAAGTCGTCTTCCAAGACCCCTACGAGTCGGTCAACCCGAGGATGCCCGTCTTCGACATAGTCTCGGAAGGTCTTTTCATCAACCATCTGGTGTCTTCCAGGGAGGAGGCGGTTGATAGGGTGCTCAAGGTCCTGAGCGAAGTCCAGATGACCCCGCCCGAAGAGTATCTCTACAGGTACCCTCACGAGCTTTCCGGAGGGCAGCGCCAGAGGGTGGCAATTGCAAGGGCCCTAGTCCTCGACCCCGACCTGATACTCGCGGACGAGCCCGTGTCCATGCTCGACGTCTCCATCCGCGCAGAGGTGATCAACGTCCTTCTCGCGGCCAGAGACAGGAGGAACATATCGATCTTGATGGTCACGCATGACCTCGCCCTTTCGAAAGACATGGTGGACGACCTCGCCATCATGTATCTGGGGAAGATCGTGGAGTCCGGCCCCGCAACGGAAGTGGTCGCCACGCCATATCACCCGTACACTCACGCCCTGACCGCAGCGGTCCCCGTCCCCGACCCGCAGGCCCCCAAGATCAGGGTCCTGGCAAGGGGGGAGATACCGACGAACATCGCGCCCCCGCCGGGGTGCAGGTTCCATCCGAGATGCCCCTTCGCCCAGCCGGTTTGCTCTGAGAAGGAGCCCCCTCTCGAGGAGGTCGCACCGGGACGCAAGGTGGCGTGCCACTTCTGGAAGGAGGCGCACGAATCCTTCATGAAGGGCCTCGACGGACCGGCAGGGACGAATGTCGCTACTTAGAGTCCTCGCAGTGGCGCTGGTCCTGCTTCTGGTGGCTCCGGCCGCCGCTACGAGCACGACCACGAGCTCGGCCACGAACTCGAAGACTGTAGGGTTCTCGGCCGGGGACTCGGTGGAGTACAACTACGTCATCCAGACGATCAACACGACCCTGGTCGGAAAGAACGTCGTCAACGTGACCTACACCCAATACGACCAGTTCACGATCAACATCCTCTCTGTGAACAACACCTCCCCCGACTTGGGCGTGGTGGGCTACGCCGAGACCCTCTCTGTCTTCGACTCCGAGACCCTCTCGACGCCGTCGACCACCTTGAACAACACGGCGATATTCGACCCCTTCCTCAACTACACGTACCTGGCGAACATAGGGTTCTACCCCTTCACCTACGCGAACCTCGCCGCGGGAAACGTCACCAACCTACCGGTGAAAGTGCCATACTCGGGCTTCCCTGGATCGACGGGCGTCGTGTCCACCACCTCGAAGGTCAACGCGACAGTCGTCAGGACCAAGGGGAGCATCGACGTGGCGATCAAGGTCCTTCCAGGACCTGGGGTGGAGCCTTGGCGCGCGACCATGGACTACAACTCGACGACAGGCGTGCTGGACCAGATGAGTCTCTCGGCGGTCTTCTTCGACACACCGAAGATATTCACCTACCAACTCATCAGCTACAACCATCCAAAGCCGCTGAATCTGGGCTGGGTCGTCTACGTCGTGGTCGCCGGAATAGCGGTCTTCGTCGTAGTGGCGCTAATCCGCAGGAAGCCGGACAAGCAAAAGCGTGTAGACAAGATGAGGGAGAAGTTCAAAGGCAAGACGAGCCCCACGAGGGGTGCCCCAGTCCGATGATCCCCGGAGTGAGGGACAGGGTCCGGCCCAGCAAGAAGGGCCTGGCCCTCTCAGCGTCCACCTTCGGCGTCGCTCTGCTCCTTGCCTTCGTCCTACCGTTCTCCTCCTTCTTCGAGCCTCTCGCAGGAATCGTCATAGTGGGCGCGGTCCTCACCGCCTTCAGGTGGAGG
>JASHUK010000020.1 GCA_030040055.1 Nitrososphaerales archaeon
GCTGAAGTCTATCAGGGGAGGACATGCTACCGCGGTTCCTATTCCATAGCCATCTACCACCCGGTTCAGGCCGGCCATGGCGTCCTCTTCGAGTCTGCCCGAGACGATTATCTTCACCTTCTTTCCGCCGCGGATGTCCAGTTCCCATCTGACCTCCTCGGCTATTTTCCTGAAGTCGCCGCGCCTTGAAGCCGGCGTGTCCAGCCGCACCCCCCACAGTCTCTCGCCGAGGACCTCGAATGCCCGTATCGACTCCGCCTTCTCGTCCCAGAAGGTGTCCACCAGCGCCACTCTGGGGACGCTCCGCGGGACTGTCTTGTCGAAGAGGCGCCACGCCTTCTCCTGGTCGCCCAGTATCTGCACCAGTGCGTGGGGCATGGTCCCCGAAGGCTCGAGGTGAAGGAGCTTAGCCCCTAGTACGTTTGAAACCCCATCGAAGCCGGCCAAGTAGCAGGCCCGCTCGACCATTGGAGCCAGCGCGGGGTGAGTCCTTCTGGTCCCGAAGCTCAGCAGGAGCTTAGACCCGGCCGCCTTCCTGAACCTCGCCGCCCGCGAAGACACGCTCGTGGAAGAAGACAGGAGGCCGAGCATGGGATTCTCGTATTCCACGAAGTCGGCGTACCTACCTTCGATCGTCAGAACCGGTTCGTAGATTGCCGAGGCCGAGTCCGTAACGAAGACAGAGCCCTCTTCGAACGCCCTAACGTCGACGGGAAGCCCTTGCAGAAGCTTGGCCACCTCGTACACGCCGCTAAGGATCCCCCAGTTGTCTTGGTAGGGGACGTCGCGCGCATACACCTCCATGCAGACATTCGAATCGACCCCCTGGCTGCTGAGAATCTTCTTCGTATGGAGGAAGTAGGCGTCGGTGGTCTGGGCTCGCCTAATCTCCTCTTCCTTCGCGAGCCAGAATAGCCTGTCATCGAGGTCCAGGGGCGGCATCGGTCTGGTTCCACACAAGACCGGAAAAAGCATTTCTGTGCCTCCCGGGGTGTGCCCGGACAGGTCTCGCGGCGGGCAACTCTTTAATCGGCAAGAAGGGACGTAACCCCTCTTGTCCTCAGGTCTGACATGGCTGAAGCATCTTAGACGGAGGCGGGGACGTCAGGTCGTCTCGCAGGCAGTGAGGATGTACGAGTTCCACAGGACCCCGTTCGAGAAAATCGTAGACAACATACTGGACCAGCTCCTTAGGTACGACGCCCGGTTCACCTTCCCCACCGTCGCTTCAGTGGCTCCCCAGAAACCCGAGGTTCTGGGGAAGATCATCGGAGCCGGATGCGAGGTCGCCGTCCATGGCTACAGGCATCTGAAGTATTCCTTGCTGTCTCCCGCTGACCAGAAACGTGACCTGGCGGCGGCTCTGAGCATGTACAGACAGATGAACGTCCAAGTCAGCGGCTTCAGGGCCCCCTACAACGCATATGGTAAGGACACGCCGGAAATCCTGAACGACGTGGGGCTCCTGTGGGACGGTGGGATAGGTTACTCTCGGCAGTACAACGAAGGAACAGAAATGTTTCGCGTTCCGCTCGCCGGGGGCCAGTCGAATTTCGTCTGCATCCCATTAAGCAGATGGTCAGACGACCTGATGATAGACGAGTATCACTACGGCGTCGCTCAGATGGTAGCGGTTATGAAACGGGAGCTAGACAAGGCACGCAGCAGCGGGTCGATGGTGATGTTCGACCTGCACCCCATCAGGATGGGGCAGCCTCAGTACGCCGGAGCACTAGGGGAGATAGTCTCCTATGGCAAGGGCATAGGAGGATGGTTCCCTACGGTTTCTGAAGCGGTGCGCTTCAGGCAGGGGAGGGAAGACTGGGGGGATCACGAGTTCTGCTGCCTCCTGACGGGAGACATCGACAACTTCTACTTTCTGGACTATCTCAGGCGGCTGGCGTGACCGGCTGTCCGGGCACCCCGAGCTTTCTGACTGGTCTGGCGGGGTTGCCTGCGACGACGGTATAGGGCGGTACGTCCTGGGACACGACGGAGCCTGCTGCCACTATCGCTCCTTCTCCCACGGTCACACCTGGCAGGACAATCGCCCCCACGCCTATCCAAGATCCTCGGCCGATGACCACCTTCTTCGGGGCTTCGTGGAAGATCCCCGCTCTGTTCTGGAACGGGCTCCCGCCCGAATGAGCCACGATTATGGCGCCCGGAGCGATTGCCGCCTCGTCCTCGACCACTACGTACTCTGGATGCTCGCCGTCGAAGTAGACCATGTTGCCCACGTAGACACCGCTCCCTACATTGACCCCGCAGAGCCTAGTCAGAGCAGCCCTAACCCTGTAAGAAGGAAAGAGCCAGGCGAGGATTCTCCACAGTCGATTGAGCTTCCTGGTCATCCGAGGTTTCTGCCGTCTAGTGATGAGATAAAGACCTTCTGAAGCGCCGGCCCTCTGCTTCTTGAGATGGGACAAGATTTAACTTGGAGAATGGGCTGTTTTCATCCGTCCTTGGAGGACATTCAGAAAACCATCTCGCGTGCGGAAGTCAAGGGCCTCATGGACTACATCAAACTCGCCGGTGTAGTCGACCGGGAACTTGCCCTCGCCAAGACCCCTGCTGCGAACAGGATCAGGATTGCTGTTCTGTCTAGCTTCAACCTCAGTGGAATCAGGGAAGTCCTGCTGGTGGAGTGCGTGAAGGAGGGCATCTATCCGGAAATCTATGTGGGGGAATACAACCAGTACAACCAGGAGATATTGGACGCCAATAGCGGCCTGTACGACTTTTCGCCGGACCTGCTAATCCTCGTAACGGACACTAGGACGGTCGCCGGAGAGAGCTTCTTCAGACCATACTCTCTCTCAGATGTAGAGAGGAAGGAGTGGGTCAAAACCGTGACTTCAGACCTTGTGGGCCTCGTGAGGAAGGCGAAGGAGGGGATGAAGGGCAGGGTGTTGATACACAACTTCGAAGTGCCAACACAGTCGACGCTGGGAATTCTTGAGAACAGGCAGGAATACGGATACGTAAAGGCGATACAGGACCTGAACTCCGCCCTCGCAGAAATCTTCAGGACCGATCCGAGAGTTTTCGTCTTGGACTACGAGCTGTTCGCTTCAAAGGTGGGAAAGGACCGGATAATCGACTACAAGATGTACTATCTCGGGGACATAAGGATCAACCCCCAGGTGATGCCCCAGCTCTGCCTAGAGTACATGCGATACGTCAGGCCCCTGCTTTCGAGAAGCAAGAAGTGCCTAGTCCTGGACTTGGACAACGTCCTCTGGGGGGGAGTCGTGGGCGAAGACGGCGTCGAGGGGATTAGCCTCGGACCTACGCCGGAGGGGAGGCCGTTCATGGAGCTTCAGAAGCTCGTCCTCTCGCTCTATGAGAGGGGGGTCATTCTGGCTGTCAACAGCGCGAACAACCTCGAAGATGTGCTCGAAGTGTTCCGAAAGCACCCCCACATGGTTCTGAAGGAGGACAACTTCGCCGCGATGAAAATCAACTGGGAGAACAAGGTCACGAACATGAGGGAGATTGCCGAGGAACTCGAGCTGGGTGTCGACAGCTTCGTCTTCCTCGACGACAGCGAAGTCAACCGTGACATGATGAGGAGCGAACTACCCGAAGTGCTCACCGTCGACCTTCCCCGGGACCCTGCCCTCTATCCCAAGACGCTGATGAACCTGGACGCGTTCGACACCCTCAGGCTGACAAATGAGGATCTAAGACGAGGAGAGATGTATGCCGAACAGAGGAAGAGGCAGGAATACCGGAAGACGGTGTCAGACATCGGAGAGTATCTTCGAAGCCTGGGAACAGTGGTCACCATCGAGAAGGCGAACAGGTTCAGCATCCCGAGGATAGCTCAGCTCAGCCAGAAGACAAACCAGTTCAACACGACTACCCGGAGATATCTCGAAGACGACGTCTCGCGCATGGCAGCCTCCGATACGTACGACGTGTTTTCCGTGACTGTCAACGACAAATTCGGGGACAGCGGCTTGACAGGGGTGGCAATCGTCGAGAAGTCACCGGATCGATGGCGGGTCGACTCATTCCTCCTGAGCTGCCGGGTCCTCGGCAGGAAAGTGGAAGACACAGTGCTGGCGCACATAGTCGGACTCGCGAAGAAGGAAGGCGCAAAAGTCCTGGTGGGCGAATTCATCCCTACGAAGAAGAATGTTCCGGCAAGTGGCTTCTATCAAAGCCATGGTTTCAGCCAAGTCGGCAAGCGAGACGGCGTCGAGGTCTGGGAGCGCAGCCTAGAGTCGGCATATGAAGTTCCACAGTATGTCAAACTGGTAGTCAGGTAGGTTCCTTGGACCAAGCAAAGGAGATAGTGGCGAGGGTGTTCGACATTCCCCTCAGAGATGTTACAGACGACCTGTCCCGGGAGACTTTTGAAAAGTGGACGTCACTTAACCACCTGCTGCTTGTGAGCGAGCTGGAGACCGAACTGGGAATCGAGTTCACCACCGAGGAAGTATTGCGCATCAGAAACTTCGGGGACATCGAACAAATCGTTCTGAGCAAGAGTCGCCGTTAGGCCCGTCGTGCACGCATGCTCGGGACGAGCCCTTGCTACTGGTCGTGATTACGCGCACAAATCGCGACTGCCAGAGCGTAGTCTGAAGTGTGGGAGATGCTCACAGACGCATGCAGCATGCCCGTCAGCTTTGCCGCGGACCCTTTGAACCTGACCTGTGGAGCCCCCGATCGGGCGTGGACAATCTCGATGTCAGCCATGCTTGGTCTCTTTTCATGCAAGAGTTCGGAGGCAGCCTTGTAGAGGGCCTCCTTCGCTGCGAAGGTCCCGGCAAAGTGCATTGGGGGATCCCCCTTCGAACGGCAATATCGTATCTCGCTCCTGGAGAACGTCCTGGCTAGGAAGTGCTCGTGTGAGTCGCCGCTCTTCCTGAATTGTTTAATCTCTTCAAGGTCCACCCCACCGGCCCAGAGAACTGATGAAGTTGACGAAGAGCGCATCGAAATGAATCGACGTGAGTTGGTATATGACTCTGGCGGCAGGGCACGTGAACATTCTCCCAACCGAGGAGCCGAAGACATGCATTGGAAAGCGCCTACTCGGTGTCTGTCCTCGAAGGGGCGTAACTCACCGATACGAACGCCCTGCCGACGACCAAGGAGAGAGGCGAAGGAAGAAGATAAGAACGTCAGTCTGACCTCCTTTCATGTGGGCTGGTAGTTCAATCTGGTAGAATGCCTCCCTCGCACGGAGGAGGTTGGGGGTTCAAATCACGATGGAGCACCAGAGGGTGATTCCGTGTATGGAAGTCCCCCCCAGTCCATATTTCTTGGCTAAGCCTGCACGCGTTCGGGCCTGTCCAGCCCGAGAGCTTCGCCGAGGTCGGCCCGCAGTCCCTTGTACCGGTTCCTGACGGTTACCTCCGTCACTTCCGCCGCCTCAGCTATCTCCTTCTGTGTCTTGACCTCGCCTTCGAGCACCCCCGCCAAGTAGAGGGCGCTGGCCGCGAGGCCCATCGGGGCCTTGCCCGCCGAGATTTCTCTCTGTTCGGTCAGTCTGACTATCTCGACCGCCTTGCGCGCCACCTTCTCCGACATGCCCACCCTGGATGCTATCCTGGTGACGTTCTTGGCGGCGTCAGCGACGGGCATGCTGAGGTCCATTTCGCGGAGGAGAATCCTGTAGTCTCTCGCCACTGATTTCTTGTTCAGATTGTTCACTGCG
>JASHUK010000021.1 GCA_030040055.1 Nitrososphaerales archaeon
CACCGAGTAGTCGACTGCGAGCCCGAGCATTGTCAGGATCATGAGGAACGGCACCGCGAAGTTGATCTGGCCGTGCTGGATGACGACAGTAAGGCCGTAGAAGGACCCCAGCGACACCGCTATGGCCACGCCGCCGATCATCAGGGGAATCAGGGCGGCGACCGGTGAGAGGAAGAGGAGACCTGCCACGAGCAGCGAAATCGCCAGCCCGGGGAGCACGCTGTTGTCGAGCGCCGGCTTGAACGAGTTGGACAAGTCGACCAGGAGCACCGGCCCGCCGGTCACGTAGAGTGTGCCGAGGCCGGCCAAGCTCGAGCCGTGAACTGCCGTCTTCACTTCCTGGACAGTCGCCGAGGTGGGGGCTGATGCGAATCCGAGCTCAAAGATCATCGTTCCGTTGTTGGGGCTTACGAAGTTCCTGGTGACCGTCCCCGAGAGGCGATAGGGATAGTCGTTGAAGCTCTCCGCGAGAAGCAGGCCGGAGACAGAGGTCTTGACCTGCGCGGCTGTGCTGTTCGGTCCCAGCTGCGATAATAAGGAATAGAGGGACGTGGAATTGACATCGAAGAGGGGAGACGACGCATAGAGCGCCGGCGCCGAGTCTGCGAGCTCCTTTGCCGCAGCGTCCCATGCGCCCTGCTCCTCAGCCGGAGGCACGTGTCCCACGCCTTGGGCGATCTGCTCGAGGTAGACCGGGACAGTCGCCTCCAGGAGGCTCGCCTCCTCCGAATAGACGCTCGTCACTCCGGTGTAACCCGAGACGCCCGGGTCGCCCCCTAGCGTCTTGTTGAGCGAGAACAGGCCGTTCCTCACCTGGTCAGAGTATACGTTCTGGCTCTGGAAGACGACCAGTATCGGCTCGGCGCTCGTGTTGGCCGAAGGAAACTGGGCGTCGAGTATCGCCTGCGCCTTCTGGGACTCGGAGTTCTGGGCGCTGAGGCTGCCGGCGCTCGTGACGTTGAAGTTGACAGATGAGAAGAAGTTCAGGACCAGAGGGGTGGAGAGCACAAGGACCAGCAACCAGACGGCCACTATCACCCTGTGCCTCTTCCTGATTAGAGAATCCAGACGGTCGAACACTGAGCGGCCGCCCTTGTCCATGCGCCTACCGGCTCCTGCGGGCCCTCACTTCAAGGCCCTCCTTCTCAGGAACTCAGGGCCGTACCTCTCCGCCAGGAGCGCCAGAACCTCGTCGGAGTGCTCTTGGACGACGTGGTCGAGGAACTCCCTCGCAATGGTTCCGCCTCTTGTCGGCCCGGCCTCGAACGCCCTGTCGGCGAAGTCCATGCACGTGGCACAGTCGGGTATGGCCCTGGCCTTCGCCGCGTTCTTCAGGTCGTGCAGCTGTCTCTCGAACAATTTGTGGACCTTGGCCAGCCTCGCCTCCGGATCCAAGGTTCGGAGGAGGTCGAGCCTGTCGTCGAACGTGAACAATGGGGAATACGCGCAGGTGTCGGCTAGCCTTCCCGGGCTGTCGATGCTTTTCAGGAGGGCGACGATCTCTTCGGGAATCCCAGGGATGAGGTCGACGAACTCGTCTATCTGCCCAAGGACTTCCTTTACGAGGCTAGTCTCGGTTGGGGCGTCCTCGAACCCTTCCGCCCTGGTAAACCTCACTCTGACGTAGGGGCTTTCCTCCACTACCCTCTGCACCCGGACCCTCCACAGCCCTTTCGAGAGGGCCTGCGTCCCCCCCGCTTCTGTCTGAGCTACCGTCCTCAGCAGGACGAGCGTCCCGATGGTCCCTTCGGCTGCATCGCCTCCTGCGTTGGGGATGAGGACGGCGAGCTTGCGCTCCCTGAACGCCTGGGCAGTCGCTGCGACGTTCTTGGAGTCCCGGACTACCACGGTCGCCTCCATCTCGGGAAACAAGACCGTGTCGTTGGTTAGCAAGGCTGGCGCCTCGTAGGAGTCGTTCTCCGAGCCCGGGGCCGTCATTCTCGGTGACCCCGTCAGACTCCGCAGATAAAGTGCATCACGCTCGGCTGCTGGCGCACGCCTGCACGGAGCCTTTCGCCGCCCTGATGGAACTGCTCCACCCGGTTTGCCGGCAACTCTTATCAGTTCGGGGACTGCGACGCTCCCGGTGTCTCGCAGCGTGAAGGTCGGGGACCGGGCACCAAGGTTCTCGCTGCGGTCTCAGGACGGCTCGACCGTCAGCCTAGACGACTTCTTGGGAAAGAAGGCGGTGGTTCTCTACTTTTATCCGAAGGACAACACACCCGGCTGCACGGCAGAGGCCCGCGCCTTCAGCGACAGGTACGAGGTCTTCAAGGACATGGGGGCGGAGGTAATCGGGGTGAGTTCAGACTCGGTTGACTCTCACAAGGGCTTCGCCGCCAAGTGCGGCCTCCGATTCAACATCCTGAGCGACCCTGGAGGGACGATTAGGAAGCTTTACGGCGCACAGTCTACCCTTGGGCTACTTCCAGGGAGGGTCACCTACATCATCGATGCGGACGGCAAGGTCAGGCACATCTTCTCCTCTCAGATGCACCCGACGCAGCACGTTGAAGAAGGCGTCGCCGTCTTGGCGTCGATGAAAGAAGAAACCCGCCAGAAGGCGCCCTAGCATGGCGGTGCAGCTCTTCCTGATCTGGTACTTCGTAATCGGCTTCCTCCTCGGCAACGGGGTTCCTCACTTCGCCTTCGGGGCGGCGGGGAAGGTGTTCAGGAGTCCCTTCGGCCAGAGGTCTTCGCCCAGGACGAACGTGCTCTGGGGGTTGGCGAACTTCCTACTGGCCACGGCGGTGGCGGCTGCGCTCGTCGTCCTAAGCCTCTACAGTGGCTATGCCTTGGTTGCACTGTTCGCCGGATTCTGGTTGACAATGCTGATGTTCGGCACCGGCATCAAGAGGTTCCTGAACGAGTAGTCTGTGGGCTACTCCATATCTACCCGCTCCGATAGCCACGGCCTTGATGGGGGACTCCACCAGGGCAGTCCACGAGGCCGAGCCGTTCGACGAAGCGACCGGCTCCCTGATCACTCCAATCTTCGAGACGTCGACCTTCGCTTTCAGCAGGGCCGAGGACGTCCCGAAGGCGATTTCGGGAGAGAAGGGGTATACTTACTCTCGGTGGGACAACCCGACAGTGCGGCGGCTAGAAGCCAAGATGACAGCCTTCGAGGGAGGAGGGGACGCCGCGGCCTTCTCGTCAGGCATGGCCGCTATTACGACGTCCGTCTTTGCGTTCATCGGGAAAGGTGCCCACGTACTAGCGATCAGGGACCTGTATGGAGGAACGTTCTCTCTCTTCCGCCACCTGCTTCCGGGAATAGGGCTGGCTACCGACCTTGTGGAGACCACCGACACCGGAGCGCTCGAGGAGGGGGTCAGGGAGAACACCAAGATCGTATACATCGAGAGCCCCACGAACCCCACGCTGAAGCTCGTGGATGTCGCCCGAGCCGCAAAGATAGCCCACATGGCCGGAGCGCTCCTCCTCGTCGACAACACGTTCGCATCTCCCATCAACCAGAACCCGCTCGGCCTGGGGGCGGACGTCGTCCTGCACAGCGCCACGAAGTTCCTCAACGGGCACGCCGACCTCATAGCCGGGATCGCCGTGTCAGACGAGCCGAAGGCGCACGCAATCAAGATGGCCAGGAGAGAGTTTGGAGGGACTCTCGACCCGCTGCCAGCTTGGCTCGTCCTGAGGGGGATGAAGACGATGGCCCTGAGGGTGAGGCAGCAGAACGCGAACGCTCAGGCACTGGCGGAGTTCCTGTCTTCCCACAAGAAGGTCGCCGCCGTACACTATCCGGGCCTGAAGTCTCACCCGCAGCACGCCCTGGCGAGACGGCAGATGAAGGGCTTCGGGGGGATGCTCAGCTTCGAGGTCAGGGGGAAGATGCGAGACGCGATGAGGTTCACGGAGTCCCTTAAGGTGGCCAGCCTGGCCGCGAGCCTGGGCGGAGTGGAGACGCTGGTGTCCCAGCCGGCGAACATGACCCACACGCAGATGACCGAGAAGGAGAGGCTGCTGACGGGGATGCCGGACTCCCTGGTGAGGGTCTCGGTCGGGATCGAAGACGTTGACGACCTGGTGGCCGACTTCAGGGCGGGGCTGGCGGCCGTCTAGCCTGCGACGCTAATCCACTGCCTGATCACTGCCGCGGACTTCGGCGCTTCTCGGCCGTACCGAGCCAGCGGCCTCGTAAGGTGCCTGTGTGCCCGCGTCGAGGAGACGTATGTCCCTCTCACGATGCCCCTACTCCTTCCCGGGGCGGAGAGGACCCGAAGTGCCTCGGCGTTGAGGACCTTCGAGTGACCTTCGCTGGGGCGCCTTACCCCTCCGAACACCCTGACTCTGTCCCCTGGCATAAGACGCATCGCCGCCCTCCTGAGGTCTCCCGTCGGTTCATAGAAGGCGCAGGAGTGGGGCCCGTCGGACGAAGCCAGCGAAAGGTACACGTGGCCGCCCCTCCCCGTCGCCACCCCCGCGACCCTGCCCTGCGCCCATCCCGAAGAGTACGACTTCCAGTCGAGCCGTCCCTGTAGGTGGGCGTCCGTGTGCTGGTTCGTCATGTAGACCATCCAGCCTTCGAGTTTCTCGTCGAACTCCAAGGAGCCGAACGCCTCGACCACGGCCCGGGCGGAGTCACCCCGTACACCGGCGAAGACCGGGTCGGGTCCGTGGGGGGCCACCAGGACCCTCCGCTTCTGGTAGTCGAAGCTGTTGAAGGTGTGCGGGAAGGTGTCCTTGTCCATCTTCTCCACCGACCTCGGGTCGATGGACCGCGCCGCTCCCCACGCGTCCTTCCTCCGGTAGCTGACCAGCTCGAACGTGTGGTCGTCTCGGCCATCAAAGCCGAGCGAGCTGGCGGCGCCGACCAGTCCCATGCCGTTCCCCAAGGTCATTGTCATCGCCCCCAAGCTCGCGAGGAGCCTCCTCGCCCTGTGGACGTTGACGACGCCAGTAAGGGCGTCGCGGTAGAGACGGGTCAGCCGGGGGTCGGGGCGGCCCCCCTGTAGGAGGACGAGCCCGGAGTTTGCCCCGTTCGCCTCGTCGGCAAGCCCCGCGACCTTCTCGGAGACGGCCCGGAACGCCGCGCGGGGTTCATCAGTTTCTACGGTCAGGCACACGGCTGCGTTGCCGCGGGTCTTGAATGGGACGTTGGGGTTTAGCCTCACGAGCTTCGGATAAGGGAGGACCGTCATTACGCTCCGGAGGTCGACCGCTATCCGATACGCGAGGTGGGTTGTGCAGCCCCCCCGCGATGAGTCTGTGTCGTCGAGCCCTATGAGGCACTTCATGGCTGGTCGTAAGGAATTGAGGTGCAGAGGCTCAGGTCAGGCTTCCACGACTATCATGGTCAGGGTGCTCCTCACCTTGGGAAGCCGGCGTATGTTCCAAGTGATGGTCTCCTTGACCTTGTCCATCGTGTCTGCTTCGACCCTGGCTATGACGTCGTAGACTCCGTACACCACGTAGACGTCCTTCACGTTCGGCATCGACTTCAGCTCCTTCAGCAGCTCCTCTTCAGCGCCAAGCTCGGCGTTGATGAGAACGAATGCGTTGGGCATCTCGACGTCTCTCGCGGCCGCTTCGCAACCCTGACGTATTAACCGTTGCGACACCCGGCGCTAGCTCGAGGGGAACGAGCAGGCGCAGCCCTCAAAAGGATGCAAAGTGGGCGGCGGGCGTTTGATCGGAGTCTTCGCGCTCGAAATGGGGCAGGACGACCCTACGAAGTGCACGGCCCGGAAGATGATCCAGATGGACCTGGCGAAGGGCGTCGGCAGGAAGTTCCACGCGTCGGACACGGTCATCGTCCTGAATCCTTATGCGCACAGGGTGATCTCGCCCCCCGACCGCGGGGCGAAGTCCGTGCTGGCGGTGGATTGTTCCTGGAACCTTGCTCAGGAGGTCTTCTTCAGGAAGTTGGGGGGGAAGCATAGGAGGCTCCCGTTGCTCCTTGCAGCCAACCCGACCAACTATGCGCGGCCGGGCATGCTCAGCTCCCTCGAGGCCGTGGCGGCGACGATGTACATACTCGGGGAGGTCGAGGAGGCGGAGCGGTACCTGAACATCTACAAGTGGGGCCCGGGGTTTCTTACCCTGAACAAGGACCCGCTGGAGTCATACAGGACCAGCAGGACCGAAGGCAAGGTTCTCGACTCGGAGAAGGAATACTTCCCGCAGCTCTTCGAGGTCTGAGGAAGGGTTAACTGCGTAGCCTCCGAGGTAGAAACGGCGCGAGCCGGTGGGCGAGCCACGGGGATCTCCTGGGGAAGTTCCTCCCTCGCAGCAGGACGCACGGCGCCAAGAAGCGCGGCCGGAGACGGTCGGCTCCAGAACAGAAACGACACCCGGCCCGTCAAGGGCGATGATGGGGCGACCCTGAGGTCGGCGGGGGCCGGGATGAAACGGCTGACCCGTGCGGAGCAAGGCCAAACGTGGTCGATGAGACGCCTGCTGGAGACCAGGGTAGGCCGCTGAGCTGAATCCCGCCTAGAACAGAAGGAGGACTACGGCCGGGACGCGCCAAGGACGACTCCACGGCGGAGGGGGACAACCCCCCCCGCTGTGGGCTCATGTCGCACAAGGCCGGCCCTACCACACCAACGGTATAATCCTCTTGACCCTCCTCTGATATTCTCTGTACTCGTCCCCGAACTGGCCCAGCATCAGCCCTTCTTCCTGCCGGACCCTCACCAGCAGCACGGCCAATGTCAGGGCTATCACCAAGAGGCTGCTGTATGTTCCCAGGACGAGCGTAGACCCGACTACCCCGGCAAGTATGCCTGTATAGATCGGGTGCCTGACGATGGAGTAGGGACCGCCGGTGACCAGGGTGTGCCCCTTCTTCAGCGATGGGGTCCCGCTCCAGTTCCCGCCGAGGTAGCGCCTAGCCCATATGGCGAAGCCGACCCCCGCCGCCGTGAGCAGCACCCCAAGCGTCTTCGTGATGGCGGAAGTGACGAAATAGGTTTCCGCGAGCGGCCCCGTGAGCGAGAGCGGCGAAAAGAGGAACAGCAGCAAAATGAGGAAGACGAAGCCGGTGCCCCGCCTTCGCACTGTGGTCTGCTTCGCCTGCCCGGTCCTTCTTTCGTAGACCGCAGCGAACACCCAGTACGCCCCCCACACTAGCCAGAGCAGGAGAAGCAGGCTGAAGTAGACGGCGTGGAGCAGGGCGCCTCTCCTTCACTTTCGGGTAGAAAGGGTTTCTAATCGAAGGCGACTGAGGCGCTTGATTGCTCTAAAGCTTCGAGAGCCCTCCGCTGGGGGCTCCGACGACGTGTGACGTCCCGTTCGTCTTCTCTATCCTCAGGACGTGGTCGGCCACGGGCTCCAGCTCCCTCTCGTGTGAAACGAGGATGACCTGCCGCGATCCGAGCGTTTCCAGGAGCCCGCGCATCTTCTGAATCTCTTCTCGGGAGAACCCGTCTGTGGGCTCGTCCAGGATCATCAGGTCCGGCTGGCTTGACATCCCCTCCCGGACGGTGCAGTTCAGCGACAGCCTGTATGCGAGGGCCATGCTCGTCCGCTCTCCTCCGCTCAGCGCCCCGTACTCCTGCTCGAATCCCTGTCGTTCGAAGATTGGGGAGAAGTCTTCCTTCACCCGTACCGTCATGTCGGGGTCCTCCACGAGCGCCGAGAAGAACCTCTGGAAGTGGTCGTTGAACCTCGCTGCCGCGTGCGCCATGGTCTGCCGCTCGACGAGCGACACGGTGGGTCTGAAGTAACCGGCGAGCCAGTCTTGGTAGTCTGCCAGTCGCCTGGCTTCCTCCTTGTCCTTCTCCATACGGCGGACGTCCTTGAGCACTCTCTCAGACTCTGCCTGCTTGTCCGACCTCTCTGTGCGCGCCCGCTCCAGGCCGAGGCTGGCCTCCCTGTTGTCGCGTCTTGCAGCGTCTAGCTCCCGCTCCTTGGTCTCCATCGCCGCCGAGAGCCGTTTCAGGGGAGCTTCCTTCGACTCGGCCTCCGCGAGCTGCTTCCTCAGGTCAGACAGCTGTACCCTGGAGCTGAAGATCGCTTCACGTCGGGAACTTGCGAGCAGCTCATTGCTGGACTTCCGCTTCGATGCGGTAGCCGAGTCCGCTTCGAGCTTCTCGTACCCCCGTGAGACGCTCAGCTGCTCCTGCAGGAGGGCGGCGGCCAGCGTGACTTCCTGAGTCTCCTTGTCGATGCGACCGATCTCCTCCTGAAGGTGGCCGGTCTGGAGGGAGATGCTCTCAGGCACCGGCCGGCGGCACACAGGGCACACGCCCTTCGAGACCAGTTCCCTGTTGGTCTCAGCCTCTTCCGCCAGCTTCTTCCTCTGGGCCCTCAGGTAGGCGAGTCGGTCCCTATGCTCCTCCCGCCGAGCCTCGACCGCGGCGGACCCCTCGGCGGGCTTGGACGTCGTGCCGAGCCGCTCGATCAGCGACTCGTCCTCTTCGATCTCGGACTCGACCCGGGTGACGAACCTCTGGTCTTCTTCAATCCTGTCCTCTTCGCCTCCGATCTGACGCCGTAGGGTGTCAACGGTCCCGACGGCGACACCTAGCTCCATGCGCTCTTGCCTCATCTCCTGGAGCTCCGCTTGGAGCCGCGCTACTTCGGCTGCAGTCCTCTTCTCGTCTGACTCGAGGCTGGGTATCAGGGAGTCGAGCCGAGCGACTTCCGTCGAAAGTCCCGCCAGCTCCTCCCTGCGGTGTTCCAGTTCCTCGCTCGCCTTCCTCAGCCCGTGAGCCATCTGGTCCAGTCTTCTCTCCAATATCAGAGAATTCTCTGCTGCCGCTTGGTAGCCCTGGACCCCGAGAACCCTGCGCACTACGTGGAGCCTGTCGTCCGCCCTCTGAGTCACTATATCCCTCATCTGCTCCTGTGGCGTGAAGACCGCATACCTGTAGACAAGGCTCTCCGCCCTGGGATGGGTTGGCTCGTTGAACCCCAGTATCGAGATGACCCTCTCCTTGAGGTCGCTGGGAGAGAGCCTCGCCCTTCGGCCGTCCTCCTCGATATAGCACTCTCCGTGGCTCACGTCGTCTCCCCTCCTCTTCAGTCGACGCTCCAGGACGTACTCCCTCCCTTCTGACTCGAAGGTCACCGTGACCCTTCCCTCGTCCGTCGTTTCGCTGAGAAGGTGGCCGCCTTTCATGTCGCTGAATCCGAACAGAGCGAACTCCAGGGCGTATAGCAGGGTTGACTTTCCCGAGCCGATGTCTCCCTCGACCAAGACGACCCCCTCCGGGAAGCGGACTACGACGTCGGTCCCGTCGTTGTAGCTGCGGATGTTCCGCAGCGCTATGTCCCTGACGAGCATCACTTGTCCCCCAAGCCGAGAATCTTGAGCCCGGCGGCCGCCTTTCTGTCCTCAAACTCAGCCCTGCTCTCGTTCTCTCTCTTCTCCTCTTTCATGGCGGTGAGTAGGTCCATCGCCAGCGTTACCCCGCTCTCTCCCTTCAGCCTGGCTTCCTTCGTGTTCACCCTCGTGATCTCCCTGCGGAACAGGTCTAGCTCGACCGCGTGCACGGGCTCTGGGGAGGCGGGCGCCGTACGAAGCTCTCGCGACGTCAGCTTGCTGGCGTTCGTAAGGACGGACAGAGGCGAGGATCGCAGCAGGATCCCCCTGACGGCCGACAGGTCGATGTCGGACGTCCTCCCGGCGCCGAGTTCTCCTTCGACGGTGAGCAGGACGACCTTTCCTTCCACCTGCGCGCCCTCCGCCGCGTCCCTCAGCTCACGGTTGACCTGTTGGGCTGCTTTTCCGCCGGCGGAGCATCGTATCTCGACGACCTCGCAGACCTTGATCGGGACGAACTCGACGTCCGTGACCCGTTCGCCGTCGAAGTCTACCAGGTAGAAGCCCCTTTCCTCGCCGTGGGCAAGCGAAGCCAGCTCTGAGTAGTCCGTGGCAAAGAGCGGGCCCGGGAATGCGATGTTCTCCCTGCCTGGAAGCGAGCTGATGCTCCGGCTGTGGACGTGTCCGCCCGCGTAGTAGGCGAAGCCTGACGGTAGGCTGGCGGCCGGCATCGCCTCCATCATCTCCAGCGAGCCGGGCTTGAGCTCTTCAATTCCTCCATGGAAGACGAAAATCTTGAATCCCTGCTCCGCTTCGAGCGCCTCTCTGTCCAGCCTGGCGTAGTCGTCTCTGTCTATCGAGAGCTTCTTCCCGGAGACGCCGCAGAGCTTTGGACCGGCGGGGTCGACGACGAACTTGAGCCTTAGAGGTCCGCCGCTGTCCTCCCTGCGCTCAGCCCTCGTGAATAGCCCTGCTCCGTCCAGGACATCCACAATGGACGAGAAATTGGGGCTGAAGTCATGCGACCCGTAGATGGCGTAGAACCGCACTCCCGAATCAGCCGCTTCCTTCATCTTGCCGGCCGCCCTGCTGACCGCCGAAAGGTCAGGGATGTTCGAGTCGAAGATGTCTCCAGCCATTACCACGAATTCGACCTTCTCGGCGATGCACCTGTCGATTGCGGCCTCGAAGGCTTCGAGGAGGAGGCTCCTGAGCTCCGGCTGCCTGAACGCGCCTACGTGTATGTCGGACATGTGGGCGAACCTCGGCATCGTCAGGTAGCGGCGGTGACGCGGTATATTTGCGGTGAGCCGCCCTGCTCGAGTCCAAGGGAGAGGGGGGAGGAGCTGAGATGCACCATCTGCCGGGACTGGCATGAAGCGGCTGTCTCATGGCTGTTCGCGGCACCCGAACGGCCGTTCTGCGGGCTAGGACTAACTAGACGGGGTCCCCAGGGGGTCCCGAAAATGTCAGCGAACCTTTCGGCGCGCGCTAGCGCGCCTCCGCGGATTGGCAAGGCTGCCTGCCTTGCACTTGTGTCCATCCTTGTGGTCGTGGCCTTCGCCGGGCTGGCCTCCCTCCCGGTGAGGGCGTCCTCCACGAAATTCAACGACGTCCAGGTGTCCGTGCAGACCGCGCAGGACCTGCCATACACCTATGCGGTCACCGCCTACAACACATCTGGAATTCAGGTCGCGTCATACCAGAGCAGCTACCCGGCTGCCGCGTTCGAGCTCCCCGACGGGACGTATCTGATAACCGTCCAGGCGACCTATGGGCCAGTCTTCTACCCATGCGTCGGGTGCGCGTCGTCTGCGAACTCGACGACGGGCAACTCGACCGTCTCGACCGCCGCCCCGATGATGGCAGTCGAGGGACCGCTCCTAATCTCGAACAGCACAGTTACCACGTCAACGGCCAATTACACGGCGTCGAACTCGACGCGGACGTTCATCCCCGTTTTCGTGAAGGCCAACTCCACGCTGCCGACCAACTCTACCTCCCCGACCAACTCTACGGTGATACCGACCGTCCGGGTCGCTTCTTCCAACGAATACGGCTACGCGATCGAAGATGTCTCAGGACCGACGACGTTGACCATTCACACAGCGACGTCCTCCTCCTTCCCTACAGCTCGCATAAGCATCCATGTCACCTACGCCAACGGGACGGCCGCCACAGGGGCGTGGGTCTACGCCTCGGTCATCGACGACTACTACTACAACGGCTCCGACTTCGTGTCGTCGGCGCAAGTGGGTCCCTCAGGGACCGCCTTCCTCACCATGCCTGAGGCCCCACTGCTCGTCACCGGCTACGTGTCAGTGCCAATCAATATCCCTGGCGTCCAGCCCAACGTCACTGTGAACGTCGGGGGCCAGAAGGTCAACGTCACGCTCTACATTCAACCCAGCTTCGTCTCTCTTGAGGGACAGACTCTCATCTTGCCTCCGCAGACGAGCGGAAACATCGCCCTGCACTACGAACCTGACCAGGTCTTCTACCCTGTCCCGTTGGGCGTCGCGCCCGGCTCTTCCCAGTCAGGGGGCCAGTCGGACGCGTCGGGATCCTCAGGGTCAGCGTCCACCACCTCCACGGCCGGCGGAAGCCAGGACACCGCCCAGACGAGGATACCACCGTTCAGCCCCTCCGACGGACAGAAGGGGGCGGCAGCTACCAAGGGGCTCAGCGACGGGACGCTGATCGTGCTGGGCGCCGTGGGAGCCACGGCCGCTGTGGTACTTCTGACCGCCGTCCTCGTCACGCTCCGCGGAAGACACCAAACCGTCACCGTGCCTGCTGCCTAGCAGGCACGCCCTTCATTTGTCCCTCAAAGCCGCGCCCTCGGAACAGATGCGTGATGGCGTTCTGGTGAGTAGAACTAATTATGCGCCCGGCCGTAGGCGGAACCGATGACATCCAGGATGTCCGTCCTCGCCGTGGTGTCTGGGATCGTCCTAGCTCTGGGAGTAGTTGCATTCGCTGGACTGGCACTCAACCCGCTGACCGGACCGGCTGCCGGCGGAGCCACGGCGAACGTGAAGTCGGGCGGCGGCGGAACCTCGGAGTCGACCGCCACCACGACCGCAGGAGAGGGAAATGAGCCTGGTACCGTGACGAACGGAACATCACGGACCGCCCAGAGCTCCAGTCAGCCTCCCTCGGATGTGCAGAGGATAGCGGGAGAGCCCACAAGAGTCACAGGGTTCGTCGTCTTACCAGTTGTCCTGGCACTTGCTTTGGGTGTCGTCCTCTACAGGGTGTCCAGAAGACGGACTGAAGCGGAATCCTAGAGCATAAGCCGACTTCCCCGACGCGCGAGGGCTCAGGCTCTCCTTTAATTTGGGGAGGGTCGATGATGTCGTAGTCCTTGCCCCGTCAGATCGAGTGGCTTTCGGCTGTGATGCCTGCCGCCGTCACGGGAGTGGACGACGGCGTGGCGAGGTCGATCGAGGTCGTGGAGAATCCTCCCGCGTGGATGTGCCTCGCCTGCAGGGGGGCGAAGCTCCTTTGCGGCAAACCGAGATGCCCGATAATAGTGAAAGCGCAGGCGATGGCAAAGCAGGTCCCCCTTACGTCAACGAACGAGATAGAGGGTTCGTCCCCTCCCGGCGTCTTCGTGGGGAGGATCGGCTACCCCAAGGTGTCGATAGGGCCCATGGTCCCGCCCCAGTTCGGGGACACGACGATTCTCGATACCCCCGAAGAGTGGCTGGGACGGCCCTTCGAGCAGATCGTCGACTACCGCTACTCTCTCGTCAGAGGCAACCTTCGGGCGAGCGTCGCCGACGCCGAAGACCCTGGGAGCTTTCTCTCGAAGCTGCACGAACTGGCGATGTCCAGCAGGCCGGTTGACTCTGAGCTCAAGCTGGCCAGGGCTCCAAGAAGGATGCTGACCCTGAGCGAGGACACCCAGCCGTATGGCCCGTCAGCCCCGCTGGACAGGTTCCGGCTCGGGAACTCTCGGTCGGACGGAAGGATCGAGGCGGCATATTACGACAGGGATCTGAGGGCGGCCGACGCGGTCCTGACCTTGTACTCGAAAGGGGTCCTTGTCACCCGCATTCAGAGGGCGTTTAGCCTGGGGATGTTCGGTGAGGGAGGCAGGAGGAGGCTGGTCCCAACCCGTTGGAGCATCACCGCTGTCGACAGCGGCGTCAGCCTCGGTCTCCTGGAGAAGGTCAAGCACTTTCCCACCATCGACGAGTACAGGGTCTATTCGTTCTCAGTGTACGACAACCAGTACGTCGCAGTGATGCTCCCGGAGCCCTGGAGGTTCGAGTGGATCGAGGCGTGGTTCCCGGGGACGACCTGGAACCAGTACCAGAGCGCCCCCTACATGATAGGGGACTACGAGGAGCACTTCGGGAGGACGAAGTACGCGAAGGTCGGAGGGTGCTACTATTCGACGAGGCTGGCCGTGGCGGAGGCCCTGGCCGAGGAGCGGAAGCAGGCTGCGGCCATAGTTCTGAGGGAGACGTACCCGGGCTATCTGATGCCGCTCGGAGTATGGAACGTCAGGGAGAGCATCCGCAGACTGGTGAAACAGCCCTACGAGCGCCACGAGACCTTCGCGTCGGCGGTGGACTCGGCGCTGTCGAAGATGAGGATCCAAAAGCAGAAGTGGATGAAGGAGAGCGTTCTTATCTCAAGGGAGCTGACCCAGGCCAAGATTACGAGCTACAGATGACAAGGAAGCTCTTCTGGGAGGACATGTACATGTCGGCCTTCGAGGCCATCGTAGAATCGGTGGCCGGGAGTGGCGTCCTTCTCGACCAGACCGCCTTCAACCCCCGGGGAGGAGGGCTTGTCTCCGACTCAGGCACAATCGGCGGGGTCAGACTTGTGGAAGCCACTAAGCAGGGAGACGACATACTCCACACGCTTGAGTCCCCCGCTCAATTTCAACCTGGACAGAGGGTGAAGTGCGCGCTCGACTGGGAGAGGCGATACAGGGTCATGCGCATGCATACGGCGGCGCACATGCTCAGCTCGGTAGTCAACAGGGAGACAGGGGCCTTGATCACCGGCAACCAGATCGCGCCGGAGGAGTCACGCGTAGACTTCGACCTGGAAGACTTCGACAAGGACAAGGTGCAGGGATACGTCGATGAGGTGAACTTGGCGGCCAGGCGAGAGCTTGACGTCGAGACGTTCTTCATGAAGCGCGAGGAGGCCCTGGCGACGCCCGGGTTCGTCAAATTGGCCAACGCCATGCCGCCGGCGCTCGCGGAGCTGCGAATCGTCAAGATTGGGGACGTCGACACGCAGGCCGACGGCGGTGTCCACGTAAGGAACACGAGGGAGATAGGCACTCTAACGGTCACGAGGACCGACAACAAGGGCAGGAAGAACAGGAGACT
>JASHUK010000022.1 GCA_030040055.1 Nitrososphaerales archaeon
TCCGCCCAGTTCCCGCTCCACGAGTGGCTCCCCGACGCGATGGCCGGCCCCGCACCCGTCTCCGCACTGATCCACGCAGCGACGATGGTCAACGCCGGTGTGGTCCTGGTGGCCAGGGTCGCCCCGGTCTTCTACTTCGCGGCCCTGCTGAGCCCTTCGGTGGGAGTCCAGTCGGTGCAGCCGTTCTTCATGACAGTGGCCTGGATAGGCGCCTTCACCGCGGTCCTCGCGGCGACCCAGGCGATGGTCGGGAGCGAGCTGAAGAAGATACTGGCCTACTCGACCATGTCGCAGATAGGCTACATGATGATGGCCGTCGGTGTAGCGGGCCTTTCGACCGACTTCGTCCAGGGGCTGTCCGCCGCGCTTTACCAGCTCATGAGCCACGCCATATTCAAGGCGTGCCTCTTCCTGGCCGCCGGCGCGCTCATCCACGCGGCCGACTCGAAGTACGTGACCGACATGGGGGGCATGAAGTCGAAGATGAAGCTGACCTTCGCCGCGTGCCTCATAGCCGTCGCTTCCCTTTCGGGGATCCCCCCCTTCAGCGGCTTCTGGAGCAAGGACGCCGTCCTGGGGGCCGCCTGGTCGGCAGGACAGTACGGCCTGTTCGCGGTGGGGGCTCTGACGGCAGGGATGACAGCCTTCTACTCGTTCAGGATGCTGGGTCTCGTGTTCTACGGCGGAAGCAGCCGGATGGAGCAGCTCGAGAGCGAGGGGCACCACGTCCACGAACCGGGACCGATCATGTGGGTCCCCTACGCGATAATGGCGGCTGTCACGGTCCTCTTGGGGGTAGTCGCCCTCGCGGGGGTCGCCGTCCCAGCGCTGAACATCGACGCGGCACTCCAGGCAGCGGCGGGGAGCTACCTCCAGTACCTCTCTCCCACTGCCTCGGTCCCCGTGTCAGCCGCTTTCGACGTCGTCCCCTCGGCCCTGACGCTGCTCGTCGTAGCCGTCGGGTTCTCGGCCGCCGCGTGGATCTATCTGCTGAGGAGGACCCCGCCGGAGAGGTTCGTGGGAGCGACAGGGGCCCTGCACGGCCTCTACAGCTTCCTGAGGAACAGGTGGTACATCAACGCAGTCTATTACCGGGTCTTCGTGGACGCGCCGATGGCCGTCTCCGTCTGGCTCAGCGAGAAGTTCGATTCCGGCGTGCTCTTCAAGGTCAACCAGGCGGGCCCCGTGCTGGGGGTCTCGCTCTCGGAGGCTGGCAACTGGTTTGACTCGAGGGTGGTCGACGCGACGGCGAACGGGTTCGCTTCGGCTGGCAAGGCGCTGTCGCGCGTCTTCCGGAGGATGCAGAACGGCCTCGTCGAGAGCTACATGCAGGTCTTCGCGCTCGGGATCCTGGTGCTGGTGATCCTTCTGCTGATAGCGCTGGGGGTCAAGCTGCCATGAGCTACCTCCTTTCGCTCCTGATCTTCCTACCGCTCGTCGGAGCACCGCTGTCGTACATCTTCACCAAGATGAACCGCAGGGGAGGCATCTACTTCTCTCTGGGGCTCTCCGCGGTCGTCCTCATCATCTCGGCCTACATCTTCTGGGCGGTCTTCGCCTCCCCTCCTCCGGGCGGGGACTTCGCCTTCCAGGAGAGGTACACGTGGATCAACTTCAGCTACGTGGGCCTCGACTACTTCCTCGGGGTCGACGGCCTCAGCTCCCCCCTGATCTTCATCTCAGGGCTGCTCACTGTCCTCGTAATCTACGGGTCGCGGAAGCTCATCGACACCCACGAGCCCGAGTACTACGCCCTGATACTCCTCTTCGAGGGGGCGATAATGGGCGTGTTCACGTCGCTCAACCTGATCCTGTTCTACATCTTCTGGGAGGTCGTCCTGATCCCGATGTTCTTCTTCATCGGGGTCTGGGGAGGGCCCAGGAGGAAGTACGCCGCCCTGAAGTTCATCATCTACACCTACGCCGGGAGCACCATAATGCTCCTCGGCTTCCTCTACGTCTACCTGGGCTACATCAACATGGGCATGGCGCCGTCCTTCGACATACCGAGCCTGGCCGGGCACGTCCCGCTCGGCCTCCAGTACCTCCCGCTCCTCGCCTCGTTCATCGGCTTCGCGGTCAAGCTGCCGCTGTTCCCGTTCCACTCTTGGCTCCCCGACGCGCACGTCGAAGCCCCCGCTCCGATATCCGTCCTGCTCGCTGGGGTCCTCCTGAAGATGGGGGGCTACGGGTTCCTCAGGATCAGCATGGGCCTGTTCCCCCAGGCTTCCGCCCAGTTCGCCTGGGCCTTCCTCGCGCTGGGGCTCTTCTCCATGTTCTACGGCGCGGTCTCGGCCCTCCTGCAGAAGGACATGAAGAAGATGATAGCGTTCACGAGCATCAACCACATGGGTTTCGTGCTCTTCGGGGCCTACGCAACCCTGGTGTCAGGGAACATACTCGGGATCGAAGGGGCGATCTTCCAGATGTTCGCCCACGGGCTAGCGGTGGGAGGGCTCTTCATGCTGTCCGGATACATCCACCATCAGGCCGGGACCAGAGAGATCCCCAAGCTCAAGGGCCTGGGGACAACCATGCCGCGGACGGCTGCGATCCTGGTGCTCGCCTCGGCCGCGGCGATGGGTCTGCCGCCGTTCTCCAACTTCCTGGCCGAGTTCTTCGTGATCGTGGCAGGCATCTCAGCCTACTCGATCACCGCGATCTCGGTGCTGGTCCCTGTGATCACCGCCGGGTATTTCCTCTGGATGATCAAGAGGACCGTCCTGTCGCAGCCCGAGGGGCCAGCCGAGGTCCACGACATGGACCTCTCTGACGTCGTAGCCTTCGCCGCCTATCTGGTGCCGCTGGTGGTCCTCATCTTCGCGTCCTACCTGATCCTGACCCCTGCCCAGCCGGTCGCGGAGTTCCTCAGGAGCATCGCCGGCGCATGATAGACCTGCTCACGGTCACGATAGTCCTCCTCGGGGCCAACTCCCTGCTCCTCCCGCTGCTCCAGCTCAGGAGGGCCGGGGACAAGAAGCTCCCGGGATACGTCCTCGCCGTCGTGCTCGGGGCCTCGATGGCGATGGTCGGCGCCTTCACGGCTGACCCCGTGACCGTGTCGTGGGCAGGAGGGCTGCTGAGCGCGGACAGGCTCGGCGGGATTTTCGCCCTCGTGACACTTGGGGTGACCCTGATGGTTACCTTGGCGTCGCTCGACTCCCAGAAGGGGCAGAGCATCCCGGTGTTCTACAGCCTCCTCTCGTTCACGGCCCTCGGGATGCTGCTGCTCTCATACTCGGAGGACCTGCTGATGCTGTTCGTCGCGTGGGAGCTAATGAGCCTCCCGACCTACGTCCTGGCGGGCTTCGACAAGAAGCTCAGGTCCAACGAGGCGGCCGTGAAGTACGCCGTCATCGGGGCGATGTCGTCGGCGATAATCCTCTATGCAATCAGCCTCGCCTACGGGCTGACGGGCTCGACGGAGATCATCACGGTGGTCCAGGGGTTCTCTTCGCATCCGACCGCCCTGGCCGGGGTTGCGACCCTCCTCTTCGTCGCGGGGTTCGGGTTCAAGATGTCGATAGTCCCGTTCCACATGTGGATCCCTGACACCTACGAGGGGGCGCCCACGACGGTAAGCACCCTCCTGGCCGCTGCCACCAAGAAGGCCGGGTTCATCGCCGCGATCAGGGTCCTCCTTGCCATTACCACCTTGTACGTCGTGACGCAGAGCCCTCTCTTCACGATGGCCAACGTCTTCGCCGTCCTCGCCGTGGTCACCATGACCGTCGGGAACGTGGCGGCCCTGACCCAGAAGAGCATGACCAGGCTCCTAGCCTACTCCAGCATAGCGCAGGCGGGGTACATCCTCGTCGGGTTCGTGGCCTTCGCGGCTAACCCCACGAGCGTCTCCGCTACCATAGGGCTGACGGGAGCGATCTTCCACATCATCAACCACGCCATCCTGAAGGGGGTGGCCTTCCTCTGCGCGGCTCTGGTCCTGCTGGAGCTGAAGAGGACCGACCTGGGCGCCTACGACGGGCTCGCGAAGAGGATGCCGATAACCGCCTTCACTTTGACGGTGGCCTTCCTTGGCCTGGCGGGGGTCCCGCCCCTGAACGGCTTCTGGAGCAAGCTTCTGCTCTTCCTTTCGGTGGCGAACGGCCCGTACTTCTGGCTCGCGCTGGCTGGGATCCTGAACAGCGCCTTCAGCCTCGGCTACTACGCCTGGATAATCAAGAGGATGTACATGGACGAGCCGGAGAGCGCGGAGAAGGTCCGGGAGCCCTTCTGGTTCGTCGTCGTCTTCGCGGTCGCCGTCGGCCTGATAATCGGCATCGGGCTCTTCCCGCAGCAGGTGATCAGCTTCGCGTCAGGGGCGGTCCCTAACGTCTTCGGCTAGGCGGCCTGGCGCCACTTTATCGCGACTCTCGTCCTGTCCGGGAGTATCTTCCTGAAGGGCGTCCCCGTCCCCCTGTAGAACTTCGTGAAGAACTCGTAGATGTGGAGCCTGAGGTCCTGGACGTAGACGACGAAGGCCTCGAAGGCCACTATCAGGCAGTTCAGGACCACCCAGGGGACTATCATCACAGGGTCGGTGAGCGGGAAGTACCTGTTCACTATGAGCAGGAGCACGGCGTGGACGAGGAGGAGTATGGCGAGCCTGACGTAGCTTATCGTGTTCGAAAGAAACTGGGATATCCTCTCGAAGACCTCGAGCCCCCCGTCGGAGAGGGCCCCTGCGAACGAACCCCCCTTCAGCTTGCCCGCCTTGATCGCGACCGCCTTGCCGCAGAAGAGCACGGCCATGGAGGGGAAGAGGATCGCCAGCGAGATCGCCCCCAGCTCGTTGTTGGGGATTCCCAGCAGAGGCGCGGGGGAGGCTGACTTCAGCACGTCGAAGCTGTACCCGGCGCCCAGGAAGGCTATCCCGTAGCCGACCCCTGAAAGGTACATGGTCAGAGTCGGGATCTTCCCCACCACGGCCTCGACCTTCTCCCCTGCCCTGAGTGCCTCGAAGACGTCGAGGGAGAGCCCTGTCGTAAGGTGCGCGACGCCTATCAGGATGGCGAGGACCATCACCGTCTGGATGGCGGCCGTGTTGGGCGTGTCCACGCCGAGCGGGTGGGTGAGGATTTCGATCTGGTGGACAGTGACCGGGCTCAGGAGCTGGTACAGGTTGAGCGCTGACCCGAAGAACTCGCCGACCAGGGCGCCGAAGACTATCGCCGAGACCCCGGCGGCCAGGAAGATGTTGCCCCACTGCCTCATGCTCCCTGTCCCCCTCTGGCGGATCAGTAGCGCGACCAGCGTCAGGATTATCCCGTGCCCCACGTCCCCGAACATGAACCCGAAGAATATCGGGAACACGAAGGAGACCAGCGGGGTCGGGTCCACCTCTTCCCTGCCGGGGGTTCCCTGCTCACCCGTTATCAGCTGGAAGGTCCTGACCCCCACCGGGTTGGCGAGCAGGGTGGGAACCTCCCCCCCGTGTCCTTCCCCGCCTTCGACCTCCTCGGAGTAGACCATCCACCTCTCGAACAACGCCTTGAACCTCTCCTCCTGCTTCGCCGGGATGTACCCGGAGATGGTCGCGAACCTGTTCATCTCCCCCGACGCCCGGGCCTCGTCAAGCAGGTCCCTCGCGACTGCGGTGAGCTCCCTGGTCGCGAGGATCGTCCTCTCTGACCTTTGCCTGAGGTCGTCCAGCCGCTTCTCGACGGCCTCCTTCTCGGCCCTCGCCCGCTCGGCCTCTTCCGTAAGCCTCTTGTACGCG
>JASHUK010000023.1 GCA_030040055.1 Nitrososphaerales archaeon
CGGCGTCTCGCTCCTGCCTATGTCGAACCCTTCGTCCTTCATGGCCTTCTTGAACTGCCTGGTGTTGTCCCACAGCCTTTGGACGTGCTCCGGCTCGCTCTCGAGGACGTCGACGGCCGCGGTGCAGGCGGCGACGACGGCAGGCGGGTGTGACCCGCTGAGCAGCCATGTCCGGGACTTGTTGTAGGCGAAGTTGACCAGGTCCCTGGACCCCGACACGTGGCCCCCGACCACCCCGAAGGCCTTCGAGAACGTCCCCATCTCGACGTGGACCATGTCGCGGCCGAGCCCGAAGTGCGAGACTATCCCCCGCCCACCTGGTCCGAGGACCCCCTCACCGTGGGCGTCGTCCACGTAGACCATCGCCCCGTGCTCCTTGCACAGGGCCGCGATCTTGTCCAGGGGCGCGATGTCTCCGTCCATCGAGAAGACCCCGTCGGTTATCACCAGTATCCTCCTGTACGCGGGGGACGCCTTCTCCGCCTCGTCCAGCACGCGCGCCAGGTCCTGCGCGTCTGCGTGCTTGTAGACCCCCCTCTCCGCGTGCGAGAGCCGGACACCGTCTATGATGCTCCCGTGGTTGAGCTCGTCGCTGATTATCAGGTCCCCCTTCCCTGCCAGCTGCGGGATGAGCCCGGAGTTCGCGGCGAACCCCGTCTGGTAGACCAGCGACCCCTCCGCCCCCTTGAACGCGGCCAGCCGCCGCTCGAGCTCCATGTGGAGGCTCATGTTGCCAGCTATGGGCCTCACGGACCCTGAGCCCGCCCCGTAGGTCTCGACCGCCTTGATCGCCGCCGCCTTCAGCCTGGGATGGTTGCTCAGGCCCAGGTAGTTGTTGGAGCAGAACATCAGCACCTTCTTGCCGTCGACGACGCACCAGGGGGTGCTCGGACCTCCGAGCGTCTTCAGCTTCCAGTCCAGGTCCTGCCGCACCAGGTCGTCGTATTCTTCCCTAAGGAACGCTGTCGGGTCTCTCAAGATGCTTCAAAACCGAGGCCCGGTGGAGGGCTCTAAACGTCTTTCTGTGGCTTGAGCCTGCGCCCCAGCCTGGACAGCATGTCCTCCGTCATCCGGGGGAGGCCGTACTTCGGGGACCATCCCCAGTCCTTCCTCGCCTCCGAGTCGTCGACCGACATGGGCCACGAGTCGGCTATCTTCTGCCTCCGGTCGGGCGCGTAGGAGACAGAGAACCCCTTCACGTGCTTGCCGATCTCCGCCGCCAGCTCCTCGGCCGAGAAGCTCATCGCCGACAGGTTGTATCCCCCGTGCAGCTTCACCCTGGCGACGTCGGTCTCCATGATGGAGATTGTCGCGTCAAGGGCGTCGGGCATGTACATCATCGGGAGGGCGGTCTCCTTCCTGAGGAAGCAGGTGTAGGCCCCCTTCTCCAGTGCCGCGTAGAATATCTCCACGGCGTAGTCGGTCGTCCCGCCCCCAGGGGGCGCCTCGCTGCTGATGAGCCCCGGGTACCTGAGGCTCCTGACGTCGAGCCCGTACTTCAGGAAGTAGTAGTTGCAAAGGAGCTCCCCGGACACCTTCGAGACGCCGTAGATGGTCGTCGGTATCAGGGACGCGTTCTGAGGGGTCATCGTGCGGGGGGCGTTGGGTCCGAAGACCGCGATCGAGCTCGGCCAGAACACCCGCTTCACCCCGGACCTCCTGGCGACGTCGAGGACGCTCTTGAGCCCCTTCATGTTCACCTCCCAGGCCAGGTCCGGCTTGTCTTCCCCGACGGCAGAAAGGAGGGCGGCAAGGTGGTATATCGTGTCGACCCCGTGGTCGCGGACTGCCTTGGAGATCGCTTCTTCGTCGACCACGTCTAGGGTCACAGTGGGGCCCGCGCGGAGGGCTTCGGCTCCGGGGGCCTTGTGCACCGCCGCCACGACCTGGGCGTTCCCGTACCTCAACCTCAGCGCCGGGACCAGCTCGGCCCCGATCTGCCCGGCCGCCCCGGTCACCAGTATCTTGGGGGGCACAGGCGGGGCCGCCCGAAGCGCAGTTAAAACGTTGGTGGCTACGAGACGACCTTCATCGTGATCGTCGAGACGACCCCCGGCTTCGACCTCAGGGAGTCCGCCACTATCGACTTCACTGCCTGGTCGTCGGCTCCCTCGACCATCACGAGGAGGTCGTAAAGGCCGTAGAGCTGGTACACAGACCTGACTCCTGGAGAGCCTTTGAGCCCCGCGATGGTCTGGTCCTCGGTCCCCGGGGCCAGGTTCACCAGCACTATGGCTACCTCCATCGCTGACGGAGGGGGGGAGGGCGAGATTAAAGGCTATGTCGCCTTGGACAGGCCGCCCACCTGCCCGAGCGCTTCCTTCACGACCCTGATGGCCGCCCGGTAGTCCTCGACTCCGACCATCTCGCGGTCGCTGTGGCTGGTCTCGGAGGAGCCGGGCCCGTAGGTTATGCAGTCCGTCCCGGAGGACGCCCCGAGGGTGTTCATGTCCCCGGTCCCGGTCTTCTTGACCATCACCGGCTTCGTCTTCAGGGTCAGCAGTATGGCCCGCCTGAAGGCCCTCAGGACGACGGAACCCGGGTCCACTTCGTAGGGCTCGGTCACCTCGTCGAAGGTGGCGACCGACTTGACCCCGTCACCTGCGTCGGCCACTATGGCGGCGAGCTCCTTCACGACATCGGCCCCGCTGGTCCCCGGCGGTATCCTGACGTCGAAGGTCCCCTCGCAGGTAGCCGGGACGACGTTGTGGGCGCTCCCCGCCCTCAGGAGCGTCGGCGTCACCGACAGCGACCTGAAGTGGTCCCCTTTGACGGTCTTTTCGGCCTCGTACTCTCTGAGCCTCCCGAGGACGCGCAGGTACCCGTCGATGGCGCTCTTGTGAGCCCAGGCTCCCCCCGCGTGCCCTCCCTGGGTGGCGAGGCTCGCCTTCATCACGACGCTCCCCCTGTACCCGACCGCCACCTTGGTCGACCCCGACGGCTCGCCGAAGACCGCGTAGTCGAAGCTTCTTCCGCTCTTCGCCAGGGTCCTGATCCCCAGGCTGTCGTCCTCCTCGCGGGTGACAGCCGCGAAGGTGACCCTCACCCCGGAGGCCGCGGCTCCTGCGATCATCAGCGCGCATAGGGGGGCCTTCGCGTCCGACGCGCCCCGGCCGCGGAGCGTCCCGCCGGCTAGGCTGACTGGCAGCTCCCCCGGGACGGTGTCCATGTGGCCGCAGAGGAGCACCCTCGGCCCCGACCCCCCTGCCTCCCCGATCACGTTCCCCGCGTCGTCTGCCGAAACCCGCCTGTAGCCGAGCTCCTGCATTGTCCCCTTGAGGTAGTCGGCGAGCCTCCCCTCCCCCCCTGGCGGCGAATAGATCTTCACGGCGCCCAACAGGACGTCTACTGGGTCTGGCTCCACGGCGCTAGCGCTTCTCGAGCGACACTAAATATTCGACTATCAGGCGCGGGATGTCGACGCCGGTGGCCGGGACCGTGTTCTTGAACTCGGTTGTCCCGTTGACCTCGTGCACCTGCAGCCCCTCCTCGGCCTCCATCAGGTCGACCCCCACCACCTCGCCGCCGGTGGCCTTCGCGGCCCTGAGCGACAGCTCGTCCAGCTCGGGGGTGATCGGGCACGGCTCCGCCCTGCCTCCCCGGGCCGTGTTCGTCCTCCAGTCCGAACCCCCTGAGACGCGGTAGATCGCCGCCACCGTGGCCCCGCCGACCACGAAGGAGCGTATGTCCCTCGGGGGCCTCCTGACAAATTCCTGGCTGTAGTAGACCTGGTAGAGGGGGAACATCTGCTCGCGGTCCTCCAGCACCGCGGTTGCGGCGCGCGGGTCAGGGAGGAGGGCGGAGAGCCGCCCCCAGCTCCCGACCACGGGCTTGAGCACGACGGGATATCCCAGCGCGTCCATCGACTTCGCGGCCCCCTCCTCGGTGAAGGCGAGCCTGGTCCGCGGAGTCGGGACCCCGTTCCTGATCAGCTCCAGCGACCCGAAGAGCTTGTCCCCGCACGTCCGTGCGGCCGCGAAGGTGTTCACGACCCTGTGCCCGGCGTATTCGAGGGCCGCCGTGGAGTGGAGGTTGCGGAAGTGGCCGACGCACCGCTGCAGCACGACCCCGTCCGGGACCCCCGTCCTACCGCCGTTCAGGTCGAAGTCCAGCGCCTTCGCGTCGACCATCGTTGCGGAGACCCCAGCCTTCCCCGCGGCCGCGGCTATCGCCTTCTCCTCCCACCGTATGGTGTCGTACAGGATGGAGAAGGAGGGCGCGCCCTACTCCCCCCAGTCCTCTTCTTCCAGCTCGGCGGGCTTCAGCGAGAAGAGCCCTCCGTCCTCGCTGACGAGCTCGTATGCGGTGCTGCAGTCGCGGCAGGTGACCACCTCGCCCTGTATGGCGTCGGACGGCACGGCGAGCTCGGCGTCGCACTCTAGACAGTTCAGCTTCTTCACCTCCTCACTTTGCGGAGGCCGAACGCGCGTTCTTATTTAACGATATTCGTCTGACATCAGCGGACGACGCGCATTACCATGGTGGTGTTCGTGTTGATTACGCCTTCCACACGACGAATGGCCTCCACCGAGCCGTTGACTGCGCCGATATTCGCTCCCTTTACCACGACCGCTATGTCGAACTGCCCGGCCGTCTCGTACACGGTCTCGACCCCCGGGACCTTCCTTATCCTGTCGCTCACCTGCCCCGTGGGCACGGCGGGGCTGACCGAGACGTTGGTGATGGCGCTGCTGGAGCCGGCCTCGTCGACCTCCACGGTGAACCTCCGTATCCGGCCCGACGAGATGAGGTTGGATATCCTCCTGCGGACGGCCGACTCGGACATGTTCAGCTTCTGGCCGAGCTCGGTGTTCGACGCCCTGGCGTTCTCCCTGAGCAGTGAGACGATCAGGTCGTCAGTCCTGTCGTAGCCTCTTCGCGCCCTCGTCTGCAACGACCTCGCGCAGCACCCCGAGGGCCCTGGTTATTTGACTGTCCTCTATCACGAGCGGCGGGAGCAGCCTGAACGTCTCTCTCCCCGAGTAGGCCGTGATCACCCCCTTCCGGAGGGCCGACAGCAGCATCTCGTGGATGTCGACGCGCGTCTCCATCGCCAGCATCAGCCCCATCCCCCTCACCTGTCGGACCAGCTTGCTCGCAGATGCGACTTCGTTGAGGCCCGCCGCCAGCCTCCGCCCCTTCTCCGCGGCCATGCGGGGCAGGTCGTTGCGGGCGATGAAGTCGAGGGTCGCGGTGGCCGCTGCGCAGGCGAGGGGGTTCCCCGCGAAGGTGCTGGTGTGCTCCCCCTTCTTCAGGCTGGACACCACCTCCTTCCTCGCGACTGCGGCCCCTATGGGGACGCCCCCTGCCAGCCCCTTTGCGACGGTCATGATGTCAGGGACGACCCCAGAGTGCTCGCACGCCCACATCTTCCCTGTCCTCCCCAGCCCCGTCTGTATCTCGTCGAGGATCAGGAGCGCCCCCGCGCCGTCACAGATCTCCCTCGCCTGGAGCAGGTAGCCGGGAGGCGGGACGACCACCCCCGTCTCTCCCTGGATGGGCTCCGCTATCACGGCGGCGGTATCGGGGCCGACCAGGGCGCGGAGCGAGTCGGCGTCGCCGTACTCGGCGAAGTCGAATCCTTCGACCAGCGGCATGAAGGGGTCCCTGTACTTCTTGTTCCAAGTCGCGGAGAGGGCGCCGTAGGTCTTACCGTGGAACCCGCCCTTCATCGAGACTATCCGCTTCCTGCCGGTGTGCCTGCGGGCCAGCTTGATGGCGGCCTCGTTGGCCTCTGCCCCGCTGTTCGCGAGGATGATCCTGTCCAGCCCCCCGGGGACCGCCTTCGCCAGCCTGTCCAACAGCTCCGACCTGGCGTCGTTGTAGAAGGACCCGTGGCAGGTCAGCAGCCTCCCCGCCTGCTCCCTGACGGCCTTCACCACGTCGGCGTTGCAGTGGCCGACTATCGCCACCCCGTAGCCGGCCATGAGGTCGACGTACTCTTTCCCGTCTGCGTCCCAGACGGAGGCCCCCTCCCCTCTGACGATGGTCACGGGGAACTTCTGGAAGGCAGGGGAACCGAGCGCCTCCTCTATCTCCTGGTACCTGTCCATGTTAGGTTATCACCGTGCAGCCGCTGTGCGCCAGGGCCCCCGAGATAGGGGAGTCCCTGACCCCGGAGCAGATTATCGCCTCCTTCAGCCCTCCCCGGACCGCCTCGATGGCGGCCATCACCTTCTTCTGCATGCCGTAGCCTATCTCGGCCATCCTCCTCTCCGCCTCATCGGCCCTCAGCTCCTCGGCCAGCTCCCCGCCCAGCGACAGGCCTTCTACGTTGGTCAGGAAGAGTATCGCGTCCGCCTGGACCCCGACCGCGAGGGCCGAAGCCGCCCTGTCCCCGTCGACGTTCAGGGGCTCCGAGTCCTCACCGATCGCCACAGGTGAGACCACCGGGACGTAGCCGTTAGACATCAGCAGCGCCATGATCCCGGAGTTGACCGACTCGACCTTCCCGGTGTATCCCCCCTCGATCATCACCTTCCGCCCCC
>JASHUK010000024.1 GCA_030040055.1 Nitrososphaerales archaeon
GGTCTGGTTCTCGAGCCCCTTCAGGACGTCCACGACCACTATCGCGATGTCCGCGGCGGAGCCGCCCCGAAGCCTGAGGTTAGAGAAGACCGCGTGCCCGGGGGTGTCTATCATGAGGAGCCCGGGGACCGCCAGCTCCCCGCCCGCCCTGCCCAGCAGGGGGCCGCAGATCGTCTCCAGCGTCTCCATCGGGAAGAAGCTCGCACCTATCTCCTGCGTTATCCCCCCGACCTCCCGGGCCTGGACGGCCGTCCCCCTCAGGGCGTCGAGGAGGCTGGTCTTCCCGCTGTCAACGTGTCCTAGGACGACTACGACCGGCTGCCTCAGGCGGCGCTCCGATGCTGGCATGGCCAACCCCGCTCCTTATCGCGGCGTCACCCGTTCACCCTCCGAAGAAGGCTGCTCTCTCTTTCGCGAAGCTGTCCGAGGAGTCCGACGCGTGGATCACGTTGTCCGTCAGCCCCAGCGCGAGGTCCCCCCTGACTGTCCCCGCCGCCGCCTCCCACGCCTTCGTAGCCCCGACCATCCTGCGGACTGTCGCGACCGCGTCCCTCCCGGAGATGACCGCGCCGACGACGGGGCCGGACGAGATGAACGCTACCAGCTCGGGAAAGAACGGCTTCTCGCTGTGCACGGCGTAGAACTTCTGCGCCTGACCCTTCGACATGGTCAGCATCCTCAGCTCCCTCACCGAGAACCCGCGCGCCTCGAACCGCTTCAGGACTTCGCCGATCAGTCCCCTCTTCACCGCGTCGGGCTTCACGACTATCAGGGTCTCTTCCGCAGCGGAGCTCAACCGGACTTCCTCCTGGCCCACTTCAGCTTCCTCGCGTCGCGCCCCAGCTTGCGGTCGTTGACCTTGCACTTTGAGGAGCAGTAGGAGCGGGTCGAGCCGTCATTCCTGACGAACATTATCCCGTACCCGAGCCGCACCTCCTTCCCGCAGAACGCGCACTTCTTGGGGACGTACATCTCTTCAGGCCACCAAGTGCGCGAGCGACGAGACCATGGAGGCTGCGAAGGCCGCCGCCAGCGCCAGGGCCACCACCGCCTTCAGCTTCCTGGCCTCCCTCTCGGTCTCCCTCAGGACCAGGACGTCCGCCAGCCTCACCGGCCCCTTGACGTTCCTCGTGAGTATCCTCCCCTTCTCCTTGCCTTCAAGGATCTTGACCCTGACCTGGGTTATCTCCCCCGCGACCCCCGTCCTGCCGACAATCTGCACGACTTCGGCCGGGGTCAGAGTTTCGACTTCTTTCTTGCTCATGCGGGCTTCTTCAGCCTCGCCAGCTCCTGCGTGACCTGCTCGAGGACCTGCGCCCCTTCCCCAGGGTCGAGGACTGCCGCCGACGCCGTGGACACGTCGATGCCTATCGCGGGACCGATCTGATCCTTGGACGGGACGAACACGTACGGGATCTTCCTCTCCTCACAGAGGATCGGGAGGTGCGCCACGACCTCGGGGGGCTGGACGTCCTCGGCTATCACCACGAGCTTCGCGGTCCCTCGCTCTATCGCCTTCGTGGACTCGTTGGTCCCCTTGCGGACCTTGCCGCTCCTGGACGCCTGTCTCAGGACCTCGTATGCGGCTTCAGCGACTTCTTTCGGAGTATCCACTTTCACGTAGTATGGTTTCGGGGTCATCTCTCAACCAATCGCCCGACTCGGGCCGTCGGGGCCAGCATATAAACGGTTAGGAGAAGAGAGGCGCAGCCGGCTCACTTGTGGGCCATCACCATCGTTCCAGGGGAGTCCAGCCTGCAGAACCCGAACCTCGGGAACTGCACGATGTCCCCGACCGCCAGCTGCGAAAAGGAGGGCTCCGCCACGCCGGAGACCTCGGCCAGGCTCGAGGGGTCCACCTTCCCCGCGTCGTCGAACAGCAGCCCCGCCACCAGGACCTTGACCGGCACCCCCCCGTCGGCCGTCCACTGCACCTTCCTCCCCTCCCGCTGGATCTCGTCTCCGGCGTACTCGGCTCGCACCCCTCCGCCGGACGACCTGACTCTGACGTTGTAGAGGTCCATCAGCCTGAACACCTCGCCGTCCTTGAGCTGGGCGAGGTCGGCGCGCGGCACGCGGAAGCGCCCGCTGGTCGCTATCGACCTCGTCCCCAGGTCCCTCTCCGGGTGGTAGGGTATCACGGCCTCGACGTCGGGAGCGCCGTCCACGGTAATCTCCACCGGGTCGGGGACGAAGAAGAGCCTCTTGGAGACCGGGTCCAGGAGCTTCCTGTTCACCGCATACAGGAGGCTCCAGTCGTACTCGTGCTCGGTCTTGGTGTACCCCACCTGCAGGGTGAACTGCCTGATCGCCTCCGGGACTATGCCCCTCCTGCGGACCCCGTCTACGGTGGGCATCCTCGGGTCGTCCCACCCCGAAACGACCCCCTCCTCGACGAGCGGGCGCAGGACGCGCTTCTTGACCGGGGCCCCCTTGAAGTTGAACCTGGAGAACTGGATGACCTCGACGGGGCGGAACCCGAGCCTGCTCCGGAGCAGCTCCTGCAGGCCGCTCTGGAACTCTGAGCTCCTTAGTATGTGCGTCACCCCGCAGATCTCGTCTTCGACCGCATTGGCGAGGTTGTAGGTGGGCCACAGCGTGTACCTGTCCCCCGTCAGAGGGTGCGGGTGGTCGATTATGCGGAAGAGGTTGGGGTCCCTGAGCGAGGGGTCGGCGCTGCCCATCTCCCCCTTCAGCCTTATCACGAGGGTCCCTTCCTTGTGCCTCTTGTCGACCATCTCCTGCCAGAGCGCGAGGCTCTCCCCCGCGGGCCTGTCCCTGTGCTCGCAGGGCCTCCCCTCGAACCTAAGGGACTTGGCCCTCGAGGGCTCGCAGGAGCAGGCGTACGCCTCCCCCTTCTCGACCATCCGCCTCCCGTACGAGTAGATCCTGTCAATGTCGTCGGAGATGTTCTTCTCGTGGTCGCAGGTGATCCCCAGCCATGCGATGCCCCTCCTGAAGCTGTCGTAGTACCTGCGGGCCGCCTTCTTCGGGTTGGTGTCCTCGAACCGGAGCCAGAGCTCCCCCGAGTATTCCTCCTTGTACAGGTAGTTGATGCTGAACGCCATCGCGTGCCCGATCGTCATGAAACCGGACGGCTCGGGGGGGAGCCGGAAGCAGGCCTTCCCCTTCACGGCGTTGTGCAGCGGCGGGAGCCCCTCCCTCCCCTCCCGCTCGTGCTGCTTCAGCGAGCCCGGATACTTCGCCTCCAGGGCCGCGAGCTGCTCCTGGGGGGCCATCGAGTTCACCCTCTGTATCACGCCCCTCGCCTCCTTCGCGACCTTGTCAGCGGACCCCCGCAGGTCGGGGAACTCGCCCAGCACCCCGCCCAGGACCGCCCCGAGCTCCGCCCTGCCTCCGTGCCTGCAGGCGTTCACCAGGGCCATCCTTTCGAGGGACTGCAGCGCCTCGGCGGGCAGCTCCCCCACTCTACCACTCCCGCTCTACCGCGAACCTCGCGAACGACTCCAGGATGGCGACCGAGTCGGGGTCGCCCCTCCACTCGATCCCGCGGAGGGTCTTCATCGCCCTATCCGACAGCTCCCTGGCCTTCCCGCGGGCGTAGTCGAGTGCCCCGTGCCTCTCCATCGCGGAGATGACGTACGCGACGTCCTCGTCGTCCTTCTCCTCCCTCTTCTTGCCCATGATCGTCCTCAGGCGCTCCCGCTCCCCGGGGCCGGCCGTCTCCATCAGCCTCAGCAGGATGAGGGTCCGCTTCCCCTCGAGTATGTCGTCCGACTTCGCCTTCCCGTACTTCTTCTGGTCGCCGACGAGGTTCAGTATGTCGTCCTGTATCTGGAACGCCACCCCAAGGTCGGACCCGAAGGCCAGGAGCTCGTTCAGGACGGCGGCCGGAGACCCCGCGACCGTCGCCCCCAGCCTGCAGGGGCTGGTCACCGTGTACCACGCGGTCTTCCTCCTGCACATCTCGAAGTAGTCGGCCTCGGTCAGGTCCCACCGCCCTGAGTCGACCCAGCCCAGCTCCATGTGCTGCCCCTCGGTGGTCTCGTTGACCATGGTGGAGAACTCCTCCAGGATTCTGACGGTCTTCTCCGCGCCCAGCAGCTCGTAGTTGCCGATCAGCCCCCCCCACATGCGGGCGTGGAGGGCGTCCCCCGCGTTGAGGGCGAGCGCGGGGGAGAACTTAACGTGGAGGGAGGGCTCCCCCCGGCGGAGCACCGACTGGTCCTCGATGTCGTCGTGGATCAGGATCCAGTTCTGGAACAGCTCGAGGCAGGCGGCCGTCAGGGTCGCGTCGCTCTCCTTCCCTCCTGCCGCGCGGCAGGTGGCGACGCAGAGGAAGGGTCGCATCCCCTTGGCGGGCCGGGAGGGGTAGTCCCTCATCATCCTGTACAGGAGGTCAATCTCCTTGGTCCGGCTGGAGGCGGGGAGTATCGAGTCCAGTATGACAGCGTCCACCTCAGACTTCACCCGCTTCATCTCCGAAGCCAGGTCGGCCATGCTTGTCAACGCCAGTTGGCCCGGTCAGGCCCTGACGATCGTCCCGTAGAAGTCGAGCCCCCTGAGCGCCTTCGAGAACTCGTTCCTCCTGTACCCCGAGACGAAGCAGACGGTCGTCCCGAGCGCGGCGGCGCGAGCAGCCACGTCGAGCTTGAGCGCGATCCCGCCGGTCGCGTCGGTCCCGCGCGGGAGGTGCATCCTCCTGATCTTCGAAGGGGTCAGCTCCGGGATTATCATCCGCGAGCTCTCCTCGTAGACCCCGTCAACGTCGAGCGCGAAGACGCACCTGTCGGGCTTCAGGATCCTGGCCAGCTCCAGGATGATCATGTCTCCGGAGAGGACCTTGAACCCCCCCTTCTGCAGCGTGACGTCGCCGAAGGTCACGGGGGTCAGCCCCGCCTTCAGGAGGCCCCTGAGCCACTTCGAGGTGGGGACGGGCCCAGACGCCGCGACGGCGTCGAACGGGGCGAAGGGATAGGGGCTCAGCCTAGACTCCCCCATGGTCTTGCAGACTAGAGAGTTGAGCTCGTACATCGCCCCCCTTGTCTGCGAGACGCCTGTCGATGCCTGCAGGGGGCCGTCCGCGGACAGCCCGTACTGCTTGGCCAGAGGGTGGCCGAACGACCCTCCCCCGTGCACAACCACCACGCTCTCGTCCGAGGAGGCTATCTCCTCCGCCAGCGCCGACGTCACGTCGGAGCGGTAGGACGAGTTCTTCGTCTTGTCGGTGATTACCGACCCACCGAGCTTTGCGACCACTACGCGAGCCAGCTTCTCACTCCCCCCACTGGTATGGTTGTCAGGAACGACTCGATTCCCCTGCCCCCAAGGTCAGAAATTATGCTTTTCTCCTTTCCCTCTGGGGCCACCGCGAGGACGCACCCTCCCCCTCCGGCCCCCGTGAGCTTGGCCCCGTACGCCCCGAGCTCCAGCAGGAGCCCCGCCACGGCGTCGAGGGCGCGGTCTGAGGCGCCTACGGCCGACAGGACCGCCTGGTTCAGGTTCATCAGCCGCCCGAGCCCCTGAAGGTCGTTCGAAGAGACCATCCCGGCGGATGCCCTGCTCACTTCGCTGACGGAGCGCCCCAGGGACTCGAACAGGCGGGGGTTCCCCTCCCTGAACCTGGAGACCCTCTCCACGAGGTCACGGGTCCGCCTCTGCTTGCCGGAGTAGGCCAGCAGCAGGCTCCTGGAACCCGGTACGGCGACCCTCGTCGGCGCCCTGCCTTGGCGGAACAGGATCACCCCCCCGTAAGCGCAGACGGCGGGGTCTATCCCCGAGGGGCGGCCGTGGACCTCCCTCTCCCCTTCCATGGAGAGCCTGACCAGCTCGGCCTTGCCCAGCCCCAGGGAATGAAGCGCCGACAGCGCGGCCGCGAGGGCCACCAGACAGGAGGCTGAGGATCCGAGGCCCGTCCCGGGCCTGACGTCCGACCTCACGGACACGCTGACGTTCGGGCTGAAAGAGTACTCCCTGGCCATCGCCCTGACCACCGTCTCGAGGGGGCGGAGGCGCGCGGAGTCCCTCGAGCGCACACGGTCAGAGGCAATCGTGAGCCTGTCCGAGTCCGACACCTCCACGCGGACCTTCCTGTCTATCGCCGCGGCCAGTGCCCAGGCACCGTGGACCACGAAGTGCTCGCCCGAGACTATCGCCTTCGATGGTGACTCGGCTGCAGCTCTCATCTGCTAAACGAATCTCGCTGAGCCGTAGCCCACCACCCGCCCTTTATCTCCTCCTGTGTCCCCGCTGTTGGCGTACTTCAGGAGCTCCCCCTTGCTCAGCCCGAGCAACCTCGCGGCCACCATGACCGCGGCC
>JASHUK010000025.1 GCA_030040055.1 Nitrososphaerales archaeon
TGTACTGGACTACCAGGTCGACCGACCCGATGTCTATCCCGAGCTCGAGCGTCGAGGTGCAGACGAGGGCCCTGAGCTTGCCTTGCTTGAACGCCTGTTCGACCCGCTCCCTCTCCTCCCTCGGCAGCGAGCCGTGGTGGACCCCGACGTCCTTCCTGAGGCGCGCCAGCTTCTCCCCGAGCATCTCCGCGACCGTCCGGCTGTTGACGAAGATCAACGTGGAGGCGTGGCTCTCAATGAGCGCGTCGATCCTCGTCAGCCGGGCCGCGAGGTCCGGGGCAGAATATGTCGTCCTCGCCGTCGACTGGCTCTCCGGGTCGGGGACCGGGTACTCTATCCTGTATTCGACCTCCTTGGGCGCCTCCGTCTTGACGACAGTCCGCTTTCTGTCCCCGAAGATGAAGCCAGCCGCCACGTCCGGAGACCCGACGGTGGCCGAAAGGGCGACGAGCTGGAAGTCCGGTGAGACCTTCCTCAGCCGCTGCAGCCCCACGGCGAGCTGGACCCCCCTCTTGCTTTCGACCAGGTTGTGGAGCTCGTCTATCACCACGGCCTTCGTCCTGCTCAGGTTCTCCCTCATCCTCTTCCCTGGCAGCACAGCCTGGAGGGTCTCCGGGGTCGTGACCAGCACGTCCGGAGGGTGCGACGACTGCTTGGCGCGCTGCGACTGCGGGGTGTCCCCGTGCCTGACGTCCACGGTTAGGCCAAGCTTGGCGCACCAGACCTGGAGGCGCCTGAGCATGTCCCTGTTGAGGGCCCTCATCGGCGTAATGTAGACGAGGGAGATCCCTTCCGCGTGCCCCTCAGTGACGAGCCGGCTAAGGAGCGGAAGAAGGGCGGCTTCCGTCTTCCCCGAGCCCGTGGGGGCGACGATCAGGACGTCCTCCCTCCTGGCCACCGCCGGCCACCCGCTGACCTGCGGCGGGGTTGGTTCGGTTATCCCGGACTCGGCGAGCAGGCTCCTCACGGACGGGGCAAGGAACTCGAATGCTGAACCGCTCAAGGCCTCGGCCGAAAGCCGGCCGTTTCATTTAAGGGCTCGCGGGAGAGAGGAAACTGTAACTGAAACTGCGGAAGGTCTAAATGCGTCCGGAGGCAGTTCCGGCCAGGTTTTGTCCGGCAGGCATCAGGAAGTCGCCAGGGAGCACACCGGCCCCCAGACGAGCGTCAAGGAGATCATCCTGGAGAACTTCATGAGCTACGAGTACGCCAGGATCCCCCTCAGAGACGGGCTCAACCTCATCGTGGGGCCCAACGGCGCCGGGAAGTCATCCGTCCTGCTCGCGATATCCGTGGCGTTCGGGCAGGCCTACACTGAGCGTTCCAGGAAGCTGTCCGACCTCATACGCCGGGGGAAGGACATCGCGAGGGTCTCGCTGGTCTTCGACAACTCCGCCCGCGGCGGGGAGCGGCCGATACCCTACTCGAAGTCGGACACCTTCATGCTGAGCCGCTACCTCAGGAAGGACGGGTCGTACTGGTTCGAAGCTGACTACAAGGAGATCGAGAAGAGCGAGGTCGTGAGGCTCCTGAAGGAGTTCGGGATCAACCCCGACAACCTGCTGATAATCATGCACCAGGGGATGATAGAGGAGCTAGGGGCGGTCACTCCGCAGGAAAGGCTCCGGATGGTGGAGGAGGCCGTGGGGTTCTCCGAATACCGCCAGAGGATCGTCCTCGCTGAGCAGGAGCTGGGGGGGCTGGTGGGGGAGGAGAGCTCCCTCCTGCAGCTCATCGACAACGCGAACCAGGCCCTCGAGTACTGGAAGCAGGTGTACGACAGGTATCAGGAGAAGAGGAGGCTCGCAGAGCACAGGAGGACCCTCGAACGGGAGCTCCTCTGGAGCACCGAGGCCAAGCTCACGAAGGCGCTGGACGCCGCCAAGGAGAAGATAGCCGCGAAGTCCCGGACCCTTGAAGAACTGAAGTCCCAGCAGCAGGAGGCTGGCTCGGACGCCGAGAGGACCCGCCAGACCCTCCTCGACAAGCAGGTCGAGCTGAGGAAGCTGTACTACGCCCTGGTCAAGGCGGAGAGCGACAGGTCCGCAGACGACGCCTCCTCCAAGGCGTTCAGGACGATTCAGGAAGACGTCGCCGCCCTTAGCGCCCTCGTCGATGAGGTCGCCGGCCGGAGCGCAGACAGGGCCGCAAAGAAGATGAGGGAGGCGCTGGACTACCTGTCAGGCAAGGGAGCGGCCGCGCAGCAGGAGGCCTCGCGCAAGAAGTCGGAGACGGAGAGGGAGGTGTCGGCCCTCCAGCCCGAGATCGCCAACACCGAGGAGCTCGTCAAGAAGACGATGGAGAGCTACGTCTCTCTGAGGGTGAAGTCCGAGGTGCTCTCCTACAGGATCAAGGCCGCGGAGTCAGACCTTAGGGAGCTCGAGCGGACCGCCCGCGAGTGCTCCTCGGAGCTCGAGAGGATGGCCCCGGACCTGGAGAAGGCCGCCCCGCGGCTGGAGACGACCAGGCAGCCGTACGAGGTGTCGGAGGAGCTGAAGCTCGTGTCCGCGCACCTGCAGAAGATGCAGGACGTCCCCGACGAGGCTGAGAAGATCTACAACGACTACACCGGAAACGTCGAGGAGCTCAAGCTCAAGCTCGCGCAGCTGCAGGAGAACAAGAAGGGGATCCTGGGGGAGCTCGAAGTAAGGAAGAAGGTCTGGCGGGACGCGATGAACGGGCTGGTCCAGTCGGTGGACCCCGCCTACCAGGCGGTCCTGGGCGCCTCCCAGGCGACAGGCTTCGTAAAGTTCGAGGAGGGGGCGGACGTCGACGACGCGGGCATAGAGCTGTACGTCGGTTTCAGGGGAGGCGCCCCCACCACCCTCGACCCCTTCACCCAGAGCGGCGGGGAGAGGTCGGTGTCGCTCGTCGCCTTCATCCTCTCGCTCCAAGGCAGGATAGTCTCGCCACTGAGGGCCATGGACGAGTTCGACATCCACATGGACCCGAAGAACCGGGAGGCCATGTTCAAGATGATCCTCTCGCAGCTCAGGCAGAAGGAGGCTTCCCAGTACATCGTGATCACCCCGTCGATCCTGACCGTCTTCGACAAGACCGCCCACGTAATCACCGTGCAGGCGGTGCAGGGAGGCGGGTCGGAAGTGAAGGAGCTCCGCTGACTTGGACGACCGGAAGATGGAGGACGTCCTCCGGGTGATCGAGCTGTGCAGGTCCGTCGAGAGGTCGAGCGCGAACCCCTTCGAGGTCGACATCAGGGACAAGATCAGGATACTGAGGGAGAAGCTCCCCCAGTGGAAGTTCCTGGACGAGCTCCTCGTCGACTCGGAGGCCATGCTCGAGCTGACCCAGATAGTGAAGCTGCAGGACGAGTGGCTGAAGCACAGGGCGTCGTCGCTGTACATCGACCCGCTCCTCGTCCAGCTCAAGGTCAAGCTGCTCTCGAAGGACGCACTCGTGGAGGCCTTCGTGAAGAGCTGGCACCCCATCGCCCAGGTGGACCAGCTGTCCCCCAAGGGGCTCGAAAGGGCCTTCGTCTACTTCCGGGACCTCGTCCCCCTCTCCGAGCGGTTCAAGGACGAGTTCGGCTCGTACGGCGTCCGCCCCGGGACGGTCGACTACTCCGAGCTGGTCGAGCTGGGGGTGTTCACGCAGCAGGAGTTCGAGAACAGGCTCAAGGACCTGATGCTCGAGCTGACGGAGAAGTCGGGAGGGGACTGGGTGGACTACCGGGCGTTCGTCTCGGCTCGGACCTTCGAGGACAAGGTGCTCAGGGCGTACCTCCTTTCATTCCTGATAAGCGAAGGGAGGGCATCGCTGAAGATCGACCCGCTCACCGGTGAGATATGGACCAGGGCCCTCAAGGAGAGGGCGCAGGGGACCCCGAGGTCGGTGGCGATATCCGTGACGGAGGGAACGTGATGGAGTCGGAAGACCGCGCCCTGCTGGAAAGGAAGGTCAGGCGCGCCTTCCAGGTCCTGGTCCTCCAGAGGGGGAGGAACCCCGGTGTGAAGGGGTGGGAGATGAAGCGGCACCTGGGCAAGGACTACCGCAAGATCATCGAGGTCCTGTCGGAGGACGTCTCGTCCCTGGGCCTAGAAGTGCACGAGGTGAAGGGGGCGGAGGGGACCGACGACGGCTCGAGGTTCCTCCTCCGCTTCAGGGAGCCCCCGACCTTGAGCGAGGCCGAGACCTCCGGCATACGCATCGACGACCTAGCCGTCCTGGCCGCGGCGATAGCCTTCGTAAACTCGAAGCAGGGAAGGGCCGGGAGGCGCGAGACCGAGCACTTCCTCCGCGAGAAGTTCCCGAAGTGGAGGGTGGAGTATTCTCTGGACAGGTACCTGAAGAGGGGCTACCTCGAGCAGGACGACATGACGCTCCTGCGCATAGGTTGGAGGACCAGGGCCGAGATAGACGAGAAGACCCTGATGACTCTCATCCTGTCACGGGGAGCCGATGAAGTAGCGCCGGCGCAGTGAGTCCCGCTCCCCTTCGATGACAAGGTCGACCAGGTCCTTCCCTTCCTTCAGCTTCTCGGCCAGCGCCTCCGCGTCGGACAGCCTGATCCCCCTCCCTGCGAGGAGCATGTCGAACTGGTGGCCGTACATCTTCCTGAGGGCGGCAGACCTGACGATCCCCTCGACCTGCCTCTGCCTCTTCCCCTGCAGGACCGCCCTGCTCCTGGCCTTCATCGCCAGGGAGAAGACGCTCTCGTACGCGTCGGTTGACAGCCCGAGGGCCTCCTTCCCGCAGAAGGGGCACGTCGAAGTGCCTTCCAGGTCCCCCACGCGCTTCAGCTCCAGGTGGTTCCAGCAGTTCGTGCAGACGACGACCAGGAACGTGTCGGCTATCCGGGCGAGCGTCGACTGCCGCAGGAGGGCCTTCAGCCGCTCCGGAGAGACTATCTCGCCCCTCCTGCTGATCTCCTCGACCCCTATCCGGGCTATCGGGGACAGCCCGTCGTACTCCAGCTCCCGCACCTCAATCTCCCCCGCCTTCATCTTCCTGAGCACCCCCGCGGTCCCTTCCACGTCGAAGTCGTCGTGGAAGATGACGCTCATCGCCTCCTCGTAGACGGGGGTCTCCTTCAGGGCCTCGATGAGCCCCGAGATCGAGACGCTGGCGTAGTCGGCGTCGTTCGAGATCGCCCCGCACTTCTTCCCCGCGTGGATTATCCTGCGCTTGAATATCCCTGACCTCTCCACAGCCCT
>JASHUK010000026.1 GCA_030040055.1 Nitrososphaerales archaeon
AGAGGGTCGCCTACATCGCCGGAGACAGGAGGTTCGGGAAGCTCCCGACGGGGTCGAGAGATGCGATCTACCTCTGGGTCAGGAAGGAGTTCAAGAACCTGCAGCTGGCTGAGTCCGCAGGCGTGAGGGTCCCGCACCCCGTCGCGTTCCACAGGAACGTCCTCGTCATGGAGTACATCGGAGAGCCTCCCAACCCGGCGCCCACCTTCGCGGAGACTGAGGTCGACCAGCGGGACTGCGACTGGACCTTCGAGACGATATCGGCGCTCTACCGGAAGGCGAAGCTGGTCCACGCCGACCTCTCGGAGTTCAACATCTTCAAGGCAGGGGACGAGCGAGTGCTCTTTGACATGGGGTCGGCGGTGCTCTCGTCCCATCCCTATGCTCCGGAGTATCTCCGGAGGGACGTCTCCAACATGGTCAGGTTCTTTAGGAAGCGCGGGCTTCCGGGGCGAGACACGGATTCGTGGCTTCAGGAGTTGACAGGATGAGTTTCGAGCAGGTCGTCCGCGTCCCGGCGGACAGGGTGGGGGCCGTGATCGGGAAGGAAGGGGCCACGAAGCGCTTTCTGGAAAGGACGCTGGGGGTGACACTCGGGGTCGACGGCAAGGAGGGGGTGGTCACCATCAGCTCCCAGGGGGCGGACGCGGCCGACCCCTTCACGGCAGTGAGGGTCATCGAGGCCATCGGGAGGGGCTTCTCGCCCCAGCGGGCACGCCGCCTGGCGGACGAAGGGACCACCTTCGAGGTGATCGACCTGAGGGACTTCGCCGGGAAGAGCACGAACTCCCTGGAGCGTATCAGGGGGCGCGTGATCGGGCTGAAGGGAAAGTCGAGGAGGGTGATCGAGGAGCTGACGGGGTGCAACCTTTCGATATACGGAAGGACGGCGTGCATCATCGGCGAGGCAGCGGAGGCTCAGCTCGCTTCGGAGGCGATACGCATGCTCGCCTCCGGGAGCCAGCACAAGACGGTCTTCAACATGCTGCAGAAGGCCCGGACGAAGCGGAAGATGGAGCGGATGTTCCTCTGGGAGGGGTCGTCGGCGGAGACCCTGGCGGACAAGGTCGCAAAATCGGGGCGTTAGGTTAAATCCGATTCGCATCGAGGCTCGTCGCGCGGGGCCGTTCCCGCGATGGAACCACAGAAAAATTGTTAGGGACGACTCGCGTCAGTTGCACGGGACACTTCGGAGATGACCACATCTGAGTAAGTCGACGTTCGCGGAGATCTCCCCGTCCGAGTTCTTCTACCGCAACAGGGACCTGGCCGGCTTCACGAACCCTGCGCGGGCCCTCTACATGACCGTAAGGGAGCTGGTGGAGAACTCGCTTGACGCCGCCGAGCTGGCAGGGGTCAACCCGGACGTCTACGTCAGGATGACCTCCGAAGGCAGCGACCCGGACGCCCCCGACCCGAAGCCCTACAGGCTCACCGTCACAGACAACGGGCCCGGGGTCTCGCCGGAGCACGTCCCTAGCGCCTTCGGGAAGGTCTTCTACGGCTCGAAGTATGTCCTCAGGCAGTCGCGAGGAATGTTCGGGCTCGGCGGGACGATGGCGATCCTCTACGGCCAGATCACGACGAACCGCCCCGTGACCGTGACCACATCCCCCAACGGGAAGAAGAAGTACGGCTTCGAGATGCTGATCGACATCGGGGAGAACAGGCCGGTCGTTCTGAAGCGCTTCAACTCTGAAGCGGACGGCACCACGGGGACGAGGGTCGAGCTCACCCTCGAGGGGGACTACCTGAGGTCGTCGCAGAAGATATCGGAGTACTTCAAGCAGACCGCGCTGGTCGCGAGCTACGCGAACCTCACATTCGTGGACCCGCTGGGGCAGCTGACCTTCTACGAGCGGGTGACCACCTCCATGCCTCCCCCCCCGAAAGAGACGCTCCCTCATCCCTACGGCATCGACGTGGAGGCGTTCAAGCGGATCGTGAAGGTCTCGGAGGAGCACGACATGAAGTCCTTCATGGTGAACCACTTCCACAGGGTGGGGGACAGGATAGCCCTCAGGTTCCTTGAGTTCGTCGGCGTCAGCCCGAAGCTCCCACCCAAGAGGCTCAACAACGTCCAGATCGTCTCGATAGTCGATGCCCTGCAGAGGTTCCCCGACTTCCTCGCCCCGGACGCTGCCTGCCTCTCCCCGGTCGGGGAGGACATACTCCTGGCGGGGATAAACAAGGAACTCCAGCCGGAGTTCTCGACCGTCGTCTCGAGGCCTCCTTCGTCATATTCCGGCTTCCCGTTCTTGGTCGAGGTCGGCGTAGCGTACGGAGGGAAAGTCCTCCAGCCCAACATCAAGCTCTTCAGGTTCGCCAACAGGATCCCGCTCCTCTACGACGAGAGCAGCGACGTCAGCTTCCAGGTCGTGAACCAGGAGGTCGACTGGAGGAGGTACCACGTCCCGCAGGACGCCCCGGTCGGGGTGATCACCCACATCTGCTCGACCAGGATCCCGTACAAGACCGTGGGGAAGGAGTACATAGCAGACAGACCCGAGATCGAGAGGGAGATCAGGAACGCCGCGAGGGAGGCGCTCAGACGGCTGGGGGTCTACCTGTCCAGGAAGGGGAGCATGGAGGCGGTCCAGAGGAAGCTGAACATCTACGGCAAGTACCTCCCGCTGATTGCGAGGTTCTCGACGGACCTCGCGGAGGAGAAGAGGCCCCCCAGGTACCGCCAGCTGATAGGGAGCGGCGGAGAGGAGCCGGCGGACGGCTCCCAGCCCCAGGCCGGCGAGGATGCCCAGGGAGAGGAGGCCGCGGGCGCGGTGAGCGGTGAAGATGAGCAAAAGAAAATCGACCAGTACGGCGGAAGCTAGGAAGACCAGCGTCCAGGGGCTGCTGCAGGACCTCGGGCGCAGCGTCTACTCGGACCTGGACGAGGGCCGGTTCCCCAGCCTGACGCTCGCGAGCAGGTCGGTCAGGAACATAGTCTACGACAAGAAGCTGCAACAGTTCGTCCTCGGCCCGACCACCGTCAAGAAGTCCTCCGGGAACATCAAGCACATCCGCCCCTTCACCCAGCTGGTATGGCTCGCCTACTTCGCGAAGAAGCTGGTCGACGAAAAGCGGACTTCCACCCTGAGAGACGTCTTCTATTCCGCCCAGGCGTTCGACATGGAGTTCGTGGACCAGGCGGAGTCCGACGAGCTCATCACCGACCTGGAGGTGCTCATGCAGACGGCGAGGGAGGGGATGAACATCTATCCGGAAGAGAGGAGCGCGATATTCGGTAACATGACGATCGAGTACACGATCCCCGGGTACGAGGGGAAGAGGGCAGACCTATCGGCAAACCCCGACGGCGTCATGATCGGCCCCGCGCTCACGACGGCGGAGTTCGCCGAGACCGACGCGGAGATGGTCCTCGCGATAGAGAAGGGCGGCCTGTTCACCAGGTTCATCGAAGAGAGGGTCCACCAGAAGCACAAGGCGCTGCTGATCAACACCGCGGGGCAGCCCCCCCGCTCCACGAGGTACCTGCTCAGGCGTCTCAACCAGGAGCTGGGGCTTCCCGTGGGGATACTCTGCGACGCAGACCCGTGGGGGGCACACATCGCGATGGTTTGTAAAAGTGGATCCGCGAATTCGGCCCATTT
>JASHUK010000027.1 GCA_030040055.1 Nitrososphaerales archaeon
AGCATTCCGCGACTAGGGTCCAGGAAAAGACGACACCGGTTTCTCGGTAGGCGACCAGCATGGCTATCATCCCCGTGAAGACCAGCAGCCCCCATATCCGGGGCTTCGTCAGCTTCCAGTAGTTAGAGGCCGAACGGCCGAGGCTCAACTGGGTGCGTTCTCCAGGGCGGCGATAAAACGTTAGCGGAGCGAACGGACGCGTGAACCCCTTCAACCCTTAAATAGATGAGAGCGAGGTTGACTAACAGGTCGACGTAGTTGGACGCTCTAGAGCTCCTGAGCATAGGGGTCATCGTCATCGTGATATTCCTCTGGGGCCCAGGGAAGATTCCGGAACTGGCCAGGGCGTTGGGAAGGGCGAAGAAGGAGTTCGAGGACGCCTCGAAGGAGGTAGAGAGTAGCTTCACGGGGACCACCTCGACCGCCACGGCTCAGCCGACGCCCGCCCCGAAGACGGGGGACCAGATACTGATCGAGACGGCCCGAAAGATGGGCATCCCGACCGAGGGGAAGACGCGCGAGCAGATTTCTCAGGAGATCGTCGCGAAAGGGCAGCCCTCCTAAGAACGCCAGCGCAACCGTTATCTCGCCTGCGCAGGCTGCGGTCCCAGGTTGTCCGGACTCCAGCTCAGGGAGCACTTCGAGGAGCTGCGGCGCAGGGCCAAGGTAGTCTTCATCAGCCTGGTCGTCTCGATATTCTTCGTCCTCTTCTTCCCGCTGGACCCTTCGCAGCTGCTCAGCTTCAACACCCTGTATTGGTCCACGCCGGTCACGCTCTTCCTGGCGGACGTCAGGAACTACGTGAAGCCGGCCGGGTGGCAGCTGATCGGGCTGACCGTGAACTCCCCGCTCGAGGTCCTGATAGTCGCGGGGATCATACTCGGCGTGATGATAGACATGCCGGTGATCGCCTACGAGGCGTACATGTTCATCAACCCGGCCCTGAAGGAGGAGGAAAAGGCCGTGGTCTACCCCGTCGTCGCGGCCGCGACGGGCCTCTTCATCGCGGGGGTGCTCTTCGGCTACTTCATCCTGGCCAGGTTCATCTTCTTCGCCCTGGGCCCGTTCTTCGCGGCAGTCGGCGCCGCGACGGTCATCAGCGTGGTCGACTTCTACTTCATCGTATTCCTGGCGGTGGGGTTCAGCGGGGTCGCGTTCACCGCGCCTGTCTTCGTCTTCATCGTGATCAGGTTCGGGATACTGACCCCCGAGTTCTTCTCCAAGAACCGGCTGATGATATGGTTCGCCACGTACGTCATCACCGCCGTCGTCACCCCGGACGGCGGGCCCGTGCTGGACATCATCCTGTTCGTCCCCGTCATCGGCCTGATCGAGGCCGCGGTGCTCGTGGGGAAGAGGTACGCGCCGAAGACGCCTAGAGACAGGGGGCCGAAATGCGGGTCGTGTGGCAAGCCTGTCAGCCCAGGAGCCCTGTTCTGTAGCAGCTGCGGAAAGGCCCTGCACTAGCCTGGGCACTGAGAGGTCAAGCCCGGGCCCGACCAGCCCTACGACCGGGCAGCGCCTTCGACTTCTGCTCCACCCAGTCCCTGACCGCCTCTTCGACCGCCTCGCTGATGTAGCCCTTCTTCCAGCTCCCCTTGACCCTGTAGATGGTGTCGCGGAGGAGCTTCTCGGCCTCGTCCGAGAGGACTATCTGCAGCCGGCCCAAAGCGGGGCGACCGACCCCGCTGATTATATAAGGATATACACATGTGCGGATAGCAGCATTCAATCGAGCATATATACACAGCGTCATATACACATGTGCGGGGGGAAGTGGCAGACGCAGCAAGCAAGGTTCAGGAGGAGGGCCGAGGGCGCTTTCGACTTCCAGTGGGAAGACCTCGGCTCGGGGCTCCAGGCGATAAGGGACATCGAAGAGGAGTAGGCGCTCCGTGGTACCCACCCGAAAGGGACGATGGGTGCTAGCTGAAAAGCGAGAGTAACCAAGATGCGCCGGGAGCTGGGTATGTCACTCAGACGGAGTCTAGGGCAGTATTTCCCCGCATACTTCATCGTACTCTTTGCCGTGTTCACCGTCGTCTCACTGTCATTCGTTGTGGTCGCACCCCTCTTGCTCGGGTCCGGCTTCTACGACTGGCAACAGTCTCTCTACGTTAGCCAGCCCGTCGTAGGCGACGTCGAGGTTTCGGGGCTTGGGTTCATCCTTCCTTTGGTCTTGACCGTTGTGAGCGTGGTCCTCTACAGCCGCAATCCAGCACATCTGAGAATGCCAAGGCGGACGTTCCTCACTGCGACGACACTGCTGGCGGCGCTGGTAGGTCTGTCTGTAGCTCTGCCACTCGTAACCCCTTGGGGCATGCTAACGCCGGCGGGGGGGACGAACGCCTTGGCGGCCCTTAGCATCACCGGATACCTGGCGTACATGATCTATGAAGGAGAGGCGCGCTTCGCTGTGGGTTACGCATTCTCTATGGGGTTCGTACTTTGCCTAGTTAGCGACCTCGCGGCGTTGGAATACGCGCGGGTGACTGTCTTCGGAGGGAACGGCCTCTTCGACGGCGACTTCTTCGAACCAATAGCCTTGCTGATCGGAACGTGGACGACGAACGAGTTGCTCACTGGAGAGGGCCCGAAGAGCAAGCTAGCCTTTCTTGTGACACCCCAGTGGACAAAGGTCGCTGCATTGGCTTGCGTGTTTCTCGGCACTTGGGTCCTGACACCGATGACGTCTTTAGTTCCTGTCTGTGGCCCCTCGTCCTGTTTCGACGCACTGAAACTTGGAGGACTCGGGGTCGCCGTCCTAGGTTTCTCGACCCTGGTGACAGTCAATTTCGATAACAAACGGGAGAGGCGCCTATTTGTCGCCTCCTCGATAGTGGGAGTGGCCATCACCGGCTTGTCCGACCTCGCGCCAATCAAGGGGGCGGCGGCTGAGAGTTTTGGTCTTCCCGTTTTCTTCTCCGCGGGTCCTCTGCCCGGGGCCGCCTCCACGTTCTCCCCCTTGGGCCTCGCTGTCGACTGCATCTTTTGGTCCGCATCAATCTACTTACTCGCCTGCATTGCGCGTTTTCTTGGGAGGATTGAAACAGACTCATGAGAACCTGTCCGTGGAGGCCGAGTGGCTTCTGGAGAGTAGTCGTGGGGCCCTTAGTAACGCAGGCGCCGCCCAACGGGCGAGAGAGACATTGCCGGTTCAAATCGTGAGGGAGGCATCGGCACAAGCTGCAATAGGCTGGGGCTGCCAAGGAGGACTGCCCTCCTTAGGGGGTTTTGACCTGAAAGTAGACTATCTTGAGGTTCCCCCACGCGTCTCCCGCAACCAGCGTGTAGACCCCCAGGGCGAACGGGCGGAGAACGCCGGTGGAGGTCCAGAGACCATTGAGGTCGACCTCCGCGGTGACGTTCTGGCGAGGCAGAAATGTGAAGGAAGTCGTGGCGTCCGCTATAGGACAGTAGAGTGTGCCGGGCTCAAAGATCTGAAGGGGACTGGCGGAAGAGATGTTACCTAGTGTGTATCGTCCCTGAAACACAACAACCCCGAAAGGCATGCTAGCCCAAGACCAACATGGCCCCAGCCTAAGCTCTGCCAAGACGCCTGAGAAGACGGTAGGCAAAGTCAACTGGTCCTTGTAGCCGAGACTGTTGTCGTCCCAAACGACCACACCGAGGGTCCGGTTCTGCGGCACGGTGGTTGCACTGGTCGCAACCCCGAATTCTAACGCCCTAGAGTCGTGGAAAGTGAACATTTGAGGAAAGAGAGAGGGAAAGAGCAACGTGAGCACCACCAGCGCCACTGCAGCCGAAGCCACTATGATAGCTGCCGGAGCCTTCGACTTTGGGGCTTTCGAGCTATTCACTCCTTCTGCCATTCAGTAAGCAAAGTGTTGGGCGGATATTAAAGCGACCCACTCACGTTTGGATTGAGAAGAATTTATTCTCTTCACTTCAGTACCATGTCAGCCCTCCGAGAATTTGCGCCGGCCCGACTTCTTGCCGAGAGTCGAGAGCAGGTACTCTTAGCTCAACTTTAGGTCAGTCGAGTAAGGGTCACTGGTCCAGGACTGCCAGCTGCCCTACCGCCGCGCGCTCTTCTGACTGTCTGCTGCGAAGTCAGCGCTAGCAGGAGTTAGCGGAACACGCAGGTGGATTTTTTAACCGGCGCCCGCTGTTGAGAAGCGTGTTTCGCAATTGAACGGCCCTCAGACGAACAGCGGTCAGCTAGCCTCAGCCGAGTCGTTCGACGAAATATTCGAGATGGTGAAGTCGGCCGCCGAGAGGACCCTTGGTCAGCACCGCGCGGGACTGACCCTGGTCTTAGGGGACATCCCCAACGAGGTGGGGGCGTATCATGAGATGGGGTCTAACGCGATAGTCATGAACAGGAACCTGCTGAGGATTGTCGAGAAAGTGGCGAGCTCAAGGTCGACGCGCAACTCCTACGTGTTCATGATACTGCTCCACGAGTACCTCCACTCACTGGGCTACGCAGACGACGGCCAGGTCAGGACCCTGGGGAAGAGAATCTCCGAGGATTTCCTCGGACCGAGGCACCCCGCCGGGGAGATGGCGGTCAAGCCTCTCGACGCGTTCTTCCCGGACCTTCCGAAGTTCGTGGCATTCAGGGACAAGCGCGAGTTCGAGACAGTGGGACGGTTCGACTCGTCCAGCACGCCGTACATAGCATAGGGTTCGGGTTCGCGGAGCGGCTGCACAAGAAGTCTGTCCGGCAACTCCTAAATACCGCATGAGAGCGCGCGGCCCTCCGAGCTATCACGGGCTTCGCTGAAGAGCTGGTCGTAGACATCCTATATTCGTGGACGAGGATGATAATCGCCCTCGTCCTCAGCATAGTATTCGGCATGGCCGTGGGGATCCTCGCCGCCCGAAACAAGAAGGCCGAGGGGCTGGTGATACCCCTCCTCGACGTCCTCCAGTCCATCCCGATACTGGGCTTCTTCCCTGTCGTGATAGGGGGCATCTACGCCCTCATCCCCAACCAGATAGGGATCAACCTGGCGGTGATATTCCTGATATTCACGAGCATGTCCTGGAACATCGCCTTCGGAGTCTACGAGGCGGTGAAGTCCATCCCGCAGGACTACGTCGACATGACGGGGCTGACCGGCGCGGGGGCCCTGAGGAGGATAAGGAGCCTGTACATCCCGGCTTCCATGAGCAGGATCGCCTACAACACGCAGACGTCGTGGGC
>JASHUK010000028.1 GCA_030040055.1 Nitrososphaerales archaeon
ACGCCTTCGGGGCGAGGAACATCATCTGGGTCGTGGGCGCGCAGAAGGTCGTGGGCGGCCTCGACGAAGCGCTCAGGAGGGTGAAGGAGCGGGCCCTGCCGCTGGAGACCGAGCGGATGAAGGGCCTGGGCTACCCTGGGTCGATGATAGGAAAGATCCTACTCTACGAGAGGGCGAGCCAGATGCAGAAGGCGACCCTCATCTTCGTAAAGGAGCCACTGGGATTCTAAGGGGCCTGCTTTCCCTCGCCTCGTGTGTCGCCTGGGACCTCTTGGCGGAGGCTTGCCCCCGGGGTGTCGGTGGCGGCCTAAGCCGCTAGGCCGGCGGGGCGCGTCTTGGAGAGGTAAGTGACTTTCTGAGCTGCTTGTCTCAGGTGCCCAAAGGGGCCCGTCGTCCCTGGCCTCAGCCCCGCGCGGGCAGTCTGGAGCCCTTATATCATTCCTTAACAGCGATATAGTCGTATTATGCCTATTAGTAGAGTGAACAGGAATTACCAGGTGACTATCCCGAAGGAAGTGAGGACAAGAGCAGGAATCGAAAAGGGGGACTCGGTCCTCGTCGAATACGACGAGAAGGACGGCATGGTCGTGGTAAGGCCTCCAACGAAAGGCCGAAGGACGACATGGAAGCTGGGAGCCAAGATAACCCTTGAGGAGATTGAAGCGGGAATCGAGAGGGGCCGGGGATCTTGAGGGCCGTTGTCGATACCAACGTCCTTGTCTTCGACACATTCGAGGACAGCGAGTTCCACGAGAAGGCGGCCTCTGGCCTCGACGCGCTCGAGGGATGGGGTCTTCCAAGCATGGTCTTTCATGAGTTAGCATGGTTCTTCAAGAGCCAACACATCGCTGTGTCAAAGACGAACTCCAAGATCAAGGAGTACCTGACCAACGAGAAGACGACCTTCGTTCCATGTTCCGCTGACGACCTCATCTTCGCGTCCTCCAGAATGAAGAACCATCACGAGTACAACGACCTTGTGATTCTGTCCGCGGCGGGCAGGTTGGGGCTTCCTCTCTATTCCTTCGACGAGGAGCTAAAGGCTACAACCAAACGTCATGGCATCAGGTTGTTCGAAGGTTAACCAAGCCGCCCTGAGCTGGCCTTGACTGTGGGCTTGAGGGACTCGAACCCTCGCAGGGTTCGAACCCCGCTAGGTTCTGTCAGCCATTTACCCTGGCCCTCTAACCCATCCTAAGAAACGCTAGACTGTCACCAGACATCGCAGGTCGCTCTGTTCCCCTACTCTGCGCTGACTTCAGAATCTGAGCCACAGGAGTCCGCACCCCTCTGGGGTTCGAGCCAAGGCTCAGCGCGTGAGGAGCGGCTCTCCGCGGCCCTCGAGCTAGGTCCTGGCACGCATCTCCTTGAGTCGCTCTTCGACTGCAGCTAGACGTTGTGTTACGTCCATGCGCTTGTCCATCTCGTCAATCTTCGTGCCGAGGGTCGCCTCCACCCTCCTTGTCTCTGAGTGAGTCACCTTGAACTCGCCGTCCATCTGCGCGTTGAGGGCCTTCAGCTCGGCCTTTACCTCGCTTATCTGTGGGAGGAGGACTCTTTCAAGCCAGCCAGGAACCTTCTCAGCCATCTCGTTGGAAATTGGGCTCTGCCATTATTTAACATCCAAGCAGATGCGAGCTACGGAGGCCGCAACAGAGAGACTGTTTGTGATGGCCTAGACCGAGGTTGCGACCTCGTGACTATGGTCCAAGCGCCTCTAGTATCTCGTGCGTCTTTCTCACTCTCCCGATTCTTTTCAACACAAAATTGACGGCTGCGTTGTGCTGCTCCTCCGACCTTGAGCTCATCGCGTCTTCTGCGAATACCTGTTGAAAACCATACTCGTATGCGAACCTTGCCGTGCTCTCTACGCCGTAGTCCGTCGCTATGCCGCAAAGTACTATTGTATCGATCCCCCTTCTTCTCAGCACGAGCTCCAGCTCCGTTCCGTAGAACGCGCCCCACTGTCTCTTCGTTATTACGATGTCACTGGCCTGGGGTGTCATCTCCGGTACGAAGTCGGCCCAGTCAGGAGCCATGTTGGCGGGCCTCTGGAAGCTCTCGTCGCTCACGGTCTGCAGCGTCGTCCCGGGGCCCATTGCCACGCGCACAAGGAAGACTGGCATGTTGCTCCTCCTGAAGGCACCTGCAAGCTTCGCGGCGTTTGCAATGACGTCCTTTGCAGAGTGAGGTTTGGTCTCCATCTGCGAGATCCCCTTCTGAAGATCTATTACGACAAGCGCGGTCTTGGACTTGCTGACGGTCAGCGGCTCTGCCACGTTTCCCACAACCCCGGACGAGGCATTTTACTTAAGCATTCGACAAGCGATGGACTACACCCCTTGGATGATGGACCTGAGGGGTTCGAACCCCATAGGGTCTCCTTATTCCGATCCGCAATAGGGCCACGGACATATCGTAAAGTCAACCGTACGCCGACCCCCTCGGCGCAATCTTGAACACAAGCAGTTCCTCTCTGGACAGGATTGAGTAGAGAATGCGATAGTCGCCCACCCGGAGCCTGTACGAGTTGGGTGCTCCCTTCAGCTTCTTGCAGCCTGGTGGATATGGAGTCCGGGAAAGATCAGAAATGGCTGATTCAAGCCGTTCCTTGGCTTGTCCGGGCGAGTCATCCAGACTCCTCCTGGCTCTCGTTGACAGGTAGACCTTCAACGAGCGTATTTCCTGACGAAAGGCGCGGTCTTGCCTTCCCTGTGCTCCTTTAGAGCCTCTGTGCGGGCCTTCTTGTCGTCCTCGGACATCTCCTCTCCCAGGGCGTCTTCGATGGAGTCGAGGCGTTCTCGGATCAGCCTCAGCTCCCTCTCGAGCATGGTCGCCATCGTCAATCGTTTGCTCGACAGTTGTAGTTAAACTCCACGATGGAGACCGATATCACTAGGCATCGTCCCCAAGGTGACTCGCACCCAGGTAGTCCGCGCTGGACTCAGAAACCGGGCCGGAAGGGGACTCGGACCCTGCCAGGGTTCGAACCCTCATCGGGTGTTCTTGTCAGTCATAGGTCTTAGCCCTGTGTCTTATCCTGAGAACCACCAAATCGTCACCAGACATGGCGTAGACGACTCTGTATTCCCCTACCCTGAGCTTGAAGAGCCCCTTGAACTCCCCTTGCAACGGTTCTCCGCCCCTCGGACTCCGGCCGAGTTCATCTCTGATCTGTCTCAGAATCCTCGCCACGTCGTCTTGTCTTACCTTTCTAAGGTCACGCTTCACCGATGACTTGTAGAGTATCCTACCGACCAGGCTTGACCAGCTCTCTTTCGGAGACCAGTCTGTCGTCCTTGTCGTTCAGCCTGTGAAGGGCGATTAGGTAGTCCTCGTACTCTTCCAGATACTCCCTTAGAGCCTTGGTCACGATGTAGGTCCTTGGACGGTCAAGAGAGCGCGCGAGCTCGTCGAGACGCTTGGCCACGTCCTCCGGTAGCCTGACGGAAACCGCTCCGCTCATCACTTGTCATACAACGCACACATGTATTTATCAGTTTCCGACAAGCCGGCTCATGCAGCTTTCAGGAATCTGGGCCGGACGGGATTC
>JASHUK010000029.1 GCA_030040055.1 Nitrososphaerales archaeon
GGGGTCCCCAAGGACACCATACAGCTCTCGACGATAATCAAGTCTCTTTCTCTGGGAGGGGAGGAGGAGACCCCCCACGAGTTCGCCATACAGATAACGGCGGACAGCCCACAGTGGGGAGGGCTCTCGGGGTGCACCTTGGAGGAGGCGATCAGCTGGGGGAAGATCTCGTCCAGGGCGAAGAAGGCGACGCTCTACTCGGACATCACGCTGGCCCTCCCCATCGTCGCCCACGCCCTCAACGAGGCCGTGGAGAAGCGCCGGGACCCGCCGGACCTCGGCTGGGTCTTCAAGAAGTAGGGCGGCTCAGAGCTCCGCGGTCTTCGAGCGCTCCTCGCCGTAGGAGACGATCTTCACGGCGACGCGCAGCTCCCGTTCGAGGAAGTCGACCAGCTCCCTCGCCCCTCCGGTCAGCCTTCCACCGAAGGTCGCGCCGAACAGCGTGAAGGGGGACGACAGGACGGGCTTGACTCCGTCGAGCGCCCCGGCGAACCTCTGGAAGTCGTCGGACTCTCTTCCCTCGTGCTCGTAGGCGACGCAGACCCGGTAGTCCCTGACCTTCGACATCACGTCGAGCTTCGTCAGGGCCACCTCCTTGGTCCCGTTCAGCCTGACCGCGTACTTCAGGGCGACCACGTCGAGCCAGCCGACCCGCCTGGGCCTGCCCGTCGTGGCGCCGTACTCGCTCCCCAGCGTCCGGATCCTCTCTCCCTCGTCCCCGGCTACCTCGGTCGGGAAGGGCCCCTTGCCGACCCGCGTCGCGTAGCACTTCATCACCCCGAGGGGCTGGCCGGAGAGGTCGGGGGGGATGCCCATGCTAGGGGCGACGCTGCCCGACGTGGTGTGCGTGGCGGTGACGTACGGGTACGTTCCCTGGACGACATCGAGAAGCGCGCCCTGGGACCCCTCGAACAGGACCGAGCCGCCCCTGTCGGCCAGGTCGACGACCCTCGACCCGGCGTCTCCGGCCAGCGGGCGAAGGATGCCCCTGGACCTCTCCTCCCACTCCCGCAGGCCGGCCGAGCCGACCCCCGCCATCCGGTAGAACGCCTCCATCGGGGCGAAGTCGAAGCCGGAGAGCAGGTCAGAGACCCTCGGCGCCAGGCGCAGGGCCCTGAGCGCGTAGGCCGGCCCGATCCCCCGCCTGGTCGTCCCAATCGACCGGTCCCCTCTGAGCGCTTCCAGCGACGCGTCGAGCTCCTTCTCGAGAGGGGAGACCACGGTAGCCCTAGCATCGACCGTCAGCTTCTCGCGCGCCCCTTGCGGGAGGAGGGCGAGCTCGTCCGCGAGTGTCTCGGGGTCTACGGCCACCCCTGCCCCGATCAGCAGCTCCTTTCCCTTCATCGCCCCCGAGGGGATCAGGTGGAAGGTCCGCTTGTCGCTCCCTATCACGACGGTGTGCCCCGCGTTGCTCCCGCCATTGAACCGCGCGACCGCGTCGAACCTGTCCGCGAGGTAGTCGACTATCTTCCCCTTCCCTTCGTCTCCCCACTGGAGCCCTACGACCGAGCGGTTCGACTCAGGCCACCTTCTGGATGTCGTGTGGGAGGCTCTCCTTGTACCCCGCCGACGTTATCCGGATGAACTCCGCCCTGCTCCTCAGCTCTTGGAGGGTCCCCGCCCCGCAATAGCTCATCCCCGACCGCAGCCCCCCCACCAGCTGCCGCAGGACCTCCTCCACCGTCCCCCTGTACGGGATCAGCCCCTCCACCCCCTCCGGGACGGACTCCTCGACCACCTCTTCCACCAGCTGCGGGTCCCTGCGGTCCGTGCCTTCCCTCATCCGCCTGTCTATCGACGCCCCGAGCGAGGCCATCCCCCTCGTGAGCTTGTACCGCGCCCCCTCGCGGAGGATCGTGGGCCCGGGGCTCTCCTCTGTCCCCGCGAAGAGAGACCCTATCATGACCGTCGACGCTCCCGCCGCCAGCGCCTTCGTGACGTCTCCGGGGTTCCTGACGCCCCCGTCCCCGATCACCGGGACCCCTGAGCCGTCGGTCCCCGCGAAGCTGTCGGCTATGGCCGTGAGCTGCGGGACGCCGAAGCCCGTCACGACGCGCGTGACGCAGATGCTCCCCGAGCCAACCCCTACCTTCACGGCGGCTGCGCCCGCCCTCACCAGGTCGCGGGCCCCCTTCTCTGTGGCGACGTTGCCGGCGACGACCTCGACGTCGCCGTAGTCCTTCGTGATCCTCCTAATCGCTTCCTGGACCAAAGACGAGTGCCCGTGGGCGACATCGACGACTAGGGCGTCGGCGCCGGCGTCCAACAAGCTACCGGCTCGCTGGAGGTAGTCCCCCTTCACGCCGACAGCCGCGGCCACCCTGAGCCTCCCCTTCCCGTCCTTCGTGGCGAACGGGAACTGCTTTCGCCTTACGATGTCCTTCGCCGTCACCAGCCCTGCCAGCCTCCCCTTCGCGTCGACCAGCGGCAGCTTCTCCACCTTGTGGCTGCGCAGAGTCTCCTCTGCCTGCGCCATGGCGACCCCCGGGCGGGCGGTGACGAGCCTGGCGGCCGGGGTCATGACCTCCCTGAGCCTGCGGCGGCCGTTCCTCTCGAAGACCAGGTCTCGCGCGGTCACGAGCCCGAGCAGCTTCCTTCCGGGGGTGACTATCACGATGCCGCCGATCCCGCGGCTCTCGATTGCGTCCTGCGCCTCCTGGACTGTCCCGTCGGGGCCGAGGGTGAAAGGGTCCTCTATGACGAGCCCTTCAGAGCGCTTGACCTTCGAGACCTCGGCGGCCTGGTCGCCGACCGGGAGGAACCTGTGGACCACCCCGATCCCGCCCAGCCTCGCGAGGGCGATCGCCATGGCCGACTCGGTCACCGTGTCCATGTTCGCGCTCACTATCGGTACGTTCAACGGGATCCTTCTGGAGAACAGGGAGCGCGTGTCTACGTCCTTCCGGGAGCGGACGCTCGAGGACTTCGGCACCAGAAGCACGTCGTCGAAAGTGAGGCCTACCCTCAGCGCCGAGCCCAGGCCCTTCACTTGACCGCGAGTTCCCCTCCGGCTTTATAGTGTTTGTGGACTAAGGGCGTGCAGACGTCGGTCCAGGCGAGTACGCCGGGAGTGGGATTTGAACCCACAACCCGCTTTCGCGAGACAGGCTCGCC
>JASHUK010000030.1 GCA_030040055.1 Nitrososphaerales archaeon
GCCAAGGGGACGTCAAGGAGCACCCTGGGAAACACCACCCTGACCCCCTTCCGCTCCTCCAGCGAGAGGCTCGGCCGCAGCACCATGATGTTGAACACGGTCTCGGGGTCGAGCGAGTCGAGGTTGGCCGCGAACTCCTTGCGCGCGGACTCGGCTGCGCCCCTGGGGCCCCGGAACTTGACGTTCCTCAGTGCGTACTGCCTCGCGCGCTCGAGCAGCCTCGGCTTGTCGTTCGCCTCCCTGATGGCCAGCCTCTTCAGCCTGTGCACCCTGACGCCGGCCGCGGCCAGGGCGTGCTCGAGCTCCCCGTGCTCGTAGATCGCCTCGTCCATGCTGAAGGCGCGTTCGTACAGGAAGGAGTAGGGCTCAAGGAGCCCGCAGAACATCTCTATGCCGGGCCGGTGGACGACCACGTCCTCGAGGGTGTCCCACTCGGCGCGGACCCTCGCGCGCATTCATCTTCCCCGTCCACGGCTGCCCCGCAGTGCCCACTCGAGGACCGCTGCAGCCCCGTAGAGCTTGTTCTCCCCCTGCTCCCAGACGATGGAGCGCCTCCCCTCGATGACCTCGTCCGTTATCTCCAGCCCGCGGTGGGCGGGGAGGCAGTGCATGACCCTGGCGTCGCGCTTCGCGAGCTTGAGGAGGGCCGCGTTGACCTGGTACCCCCGGAAGTCCTTCATCCTCTTCTCCCTCTCCGCTTCATCCCCCATCGAGACCCAGACGTCGGTGTAGAGCAGGTCCGCCCCGGACGCCGCCTCCTCGGGTTCTCTCATGACGGTCGTCCGCCCGCCCCCCTTCCCGCCCAGCGACTTCGCCCTGGCCAGGACCCCGCCGTTCGGCTCGTACCCGGCGGGGCACGCCACTCTGAGCTCGATGCCCGTCAGGGCGGCCGCGAGGACCAGCGAGTTGCAGACGTTGTTCCCGTCCCCGATGTAGGCCATCGTGAGCCCCCGCAGCCTACCCTTCGCCTCCTTGATCGTCAGAAGGTCCGACACAGCCTGGGTGGGATGCTCCAAGTCGCTGAGCGCGTTCACAACGGGGACGCCGGAGCTCTCGCGGAACTGCATGAGCGTGTCGTGCGAGAAGACCCTGGCGACTATCGCGTCGAGGTAACCTCCGAGGATCCTGGCGGTGTCCCTTATCGGCTCCCCCCTGCTCAGCTGCAGCTCGCCCGCCGAGAGGTAGACCGGGCTCCCTCCGAGCCTGAGGGTCGCCGTCTCGAAGCTCGTCCTGGTCCTGGTGGACGGCTTCTCGAAGAGAATGCCTATCACCCTGCCGTCCAGGGTCGTGACGCTCTTCCTGGCGCGGATGGCGCCCTTCAGCGCCGCCGCCCTCGACAGCACCGCCTCGAGGTCGTCCCTCGGGAGGTCGGCCAGCGAGAGGAGGCTCTTCAAGCCCTGCCCACTCGCACGTTCGACTTGTACGCCCAAGCGAATATCGCCAGAGAGAAGACCGTCAGGACAACCAGGTCGTAAGGCATCACGAGAATCCCCTGCGGGCCAAAGGACAGGAAGTTGTCGTAAATGAAGTTGGTGTCCCCCAGGTACGAGATAATGGCGATCCCCGCGACGTACGCCACCAGCCACAGCTGGCGCTTGAGCTCGAAGAGGTGGTGCCCCGTGGTCAGGTAGAGCGGGAACCCCACGAGCATCGCGACCGCCCCGACCAGCGTCCAGGGCCAGCTGGCCCAGTATGCGAGTATGGTCGCGAGCACGAACCCAGCCGCCGCCAGGAGCGTCCCCGCCGGGAGCTTGAACGGCCTGGGGGTGTCTGCGTGGGTCTTCCTCAGCACGGGGAGCGATACCGAGGCTGCCGCGTACGGGATGAGCGTTGTTATCGAAGCGATCAGGACGATGTCAGGGAGCGACGGGAACACGACCTCCGTCCCTATGGTCAGCAGGGAAGCGAAGATTATCGCTATGTAGGGGGTGCCGTACTTCGAGTGCACCTTGTGCATGGGCCCCCAGAACAGGCCGTCCTGCGCCATCGCGTAGGGCATCCGCCCCTGGAAGAGGACCCAGTCGCTCCCGGCTCCCATGGTGCTGAAGACCGCCCCGACCGTGATCACGGCCGCCAGCAGGGCCATCCCCGCAGCCTTCGCCACGTCGGACAGTGGAGATGACAGGTTGACGATGTCCGCCCAGTCGCCGTTCGCCAGCCCCAAGCTCGACCAGTTGATCAGCCCGGTGAAGGCCACGGCTATCAGCACGTACACGCCCACGACCACGGCCATCGTTATGACCATAGCCCGCGGGATGGTCTTCGACGGCTCCTTCACCTCCTCGCTCGGGATTACCACGGCCTCGAAGCCGGTGAACGAGAAGAACCCGAAGGCCATGGCCAGCCCCAGGCCCCCCCAGCCGAAGGGGAGGAAGGGCGAGAAGTTGGCCCCGTTCAGGTAGATGAGGCCGAGCAGCCCGAAGAGCAGAAGGGGGATCAGCTTCGCCACGGTCGTGACTATCCCGAACAGCGCACCGCTCCTGACCCCGAAGACGTTGACGGCGGTGAAGACCACGGTGGCCGCGACGGCGGCGGCGATGCCGGCCGGGAGCAGGGTGAGCCCGCTCGCCAGCCCCGGGACGTAGTAGCCTGCGTAGGCTATCATGATGTCGATTATGTAGGCCGTCCCGGTGAAGGCGTAGAGGAAGTAGCCCCACCCTATGACGAAGCCGCTGGTGTCACCGAGGGCGAGCCTGGGTATCGAGTAAGGGCCCCCGGTGACGGGGAACGCCGAGCCCAGCTCGGCGTAGACGAGGGCCAGGAGCGTTACGATTACGCCGACCAGCAGCACCGCCAATATCAGGGCGGGGCCCGCTGCGGAGCCCATCAACGCCGGGAGGCCGAAGACCCCCGCGCCGATAATCCCGCCCACCCCGAGGCTGACGAGCCCCCACAGGCCCACCTCCCTCTTCAGGGAGGACTTCCGCTCCTCGCTCTTTGTCATCTCCCCTCGTCGGTTCCAGACGGCCCGGCGTACTTAACGGGGTGAGATGATTCTCAGCGGTGAAAATCACGGCGGGTCCGAAGTCTTATACCGAAGTCGCGCACGTCGGCTCCGGCTTTGGACGGGATGATGTTCGTCGGTGGGCAGTGGAGGAAGAGCGGAGGAGGAGAGTCCTTCCAAGTCAAGAACCCGGCGAGCGGGGCAGTGGTCGGGTCGGTCGCGAAGGGGACTCGCGAAGACGCTAGGTCGGCCATCGACTCGGCGCGGGAAGCATTCAGGAAGTGGTCGGAGACGCCGCCGATCGAGCGGTCCAGGGCCCTCCTCAAAGTCGCGGAGATGGTGAGGGCGAGCGTCGGGCCTCTGGCGAAGAGCCTCGTCCTGGAGCAGGGGAAGCCTCTGGGGGAGGCGAAGAGCGAGATCGGCTCGTTCGCGAACACCTTCGAATACTACGCGGGCTTGGTCGGAAGGGAGAGGGGGGCGCAGACGCCGCTCTCGACGGGCGAGGGCTACTTCATAGTGACGAAGAGGCCGATCGGGGTAGTAGGCGCGATACTCCCCTGGAACTTCCCGGTCTCGCTGATGGGGTGGAAGGTGGCGCCTGGGCTCGCCGCTGGCAACACCTTCGTCGTGAAGCCGGCCAGCACCACCCCCCTGACGGACCTGATGGCCGCCGAGCTGCTGGCGAAGTCGGGGCTCCCGGCGGGGGCGGTGAACGTCGTGACAGGCCCGGGAGGGGTGGTGGGGCAGGAACTTCTCGACAACCCCGGGGTGGGGAAGATCGCCTTCACCGGGGAGACGGACACAGGAAAGAAGATCATGGAGGGCTCGGCGAAGCACATCAAGCGGCTCACGCTGGAACTGGGAGGGTCCGACCCCATGATAGTCTGCGACGACGCCGACCTGGGACTGGCTGTGGAGGGGGCGACGTGGGGCAGGTTCAGGAACTGCGGGCAGTCGTGCACCTCGGTCAAGCGGCTCTTCCTCTTCGAGTCGATATCCGAGGAGTTCACGAAGAGGCTCGCGGAGAAGGTCAGGTCGATAAGGGTCGGCGACGGCCTTCAGAGCGGGACCCACATGGGGCCGATGCACACCGCGGAGCAGCGGAGCAAGGTGGAGGACATGGTGGAGGACGCTGAGGCGCGGGGGGCTGAGCCCTTGGTCGGGGGAGGTCGCCCCGGCGGGCCGGACTTGGCCCGCGGCAACTTCTACTCGCCCACGCTGCTCGGAGGGGTCGACTACGACTCCAGGATAGCGACGGAGGAGTGCTTCGGGCCGGCCCTTCCGGTCTTCGAGGTGAAAGACCTCGACGAGGCCCTGGAGAGGGCCAACGACACGCCGTATGGGCTCGGCTCGTCGGTGTGGACGTCGGACCTGGAGCGGGCATACAGCGCCGCGGAGAGGATCGAAGCGGGGACTACCTGGGTGAACTCTCCCCCCATCTCGAGGGCCGAGGTCCCCTTCGGCGGGTTCAAGCAGAGCGGGTTCGGCAGAGAGCTGGGGGTCGAAGGGCTGGACTACTATTATGAAACGAAGAGCATACAGGTCCTGGAGTACGAAAAGGGGAAGAAGTGGGGATTCCCCATCTAACTCGAGCGCGAGGGTGACTGTCACGCGATTCGAGTGGGAGCAGAGAGTCAAGACGAGGTTGAAGGCCTGATGGGCATCATCTACACGGTGAACTGCTTAGACTGCCAGAAGAGAATCTACGTTGGCAAGAAGGAAGAGCTCCAGTCAAGCCTCCCTTACCTACTTATTACGGCCGAATTCATACTCGAACATCACGGACATTTCGTCACTGCCCTTTGGGACATGGAGCCCGAGGCAATCTATCGACCCGAAGTATTGAAACGGGAGCCAAAGAGCAAGCTCCTCAACGACGAATACTATGACAGAGTCGCACTCGCTCTGGCGTCCATTCACATGGACGAACTTGTGGGTTTTGCCAAAGCAAGACTAGAGTCGCTCAAGGGGAAGTATGTCGGCAGTCAGATTACTGAGAAGCAATGGCTCGACGCATTGGAGGGATCAAAGAGGGCGCTTGAGAGATACCTCAATCCGCCGTTCAGGAAGCAGAAAGAGGCCGAGGTATGACAGGCACTAGGGGTCCTTAGCTCGCGACGAGACCAGCTGAGTCCAAGACTCCAAACCCCTAAATACAGTCGCGGGCGGCTCGTCCTGAGAAGATGCCGCAGTTCGCCAGGATCAAGCTCACGAGCACCGACCTCCCAGAGCTGGAGAGGGTCGCGCGGGACATCAGGGACATCGCCGACAAGACGGGCGTCAAGGTAAGGGGTCCCCAGCCGCTCCCCACGAAGAGGCTGAGGATAACAACGAGGAAGGCCCCTACAGGGGAGGGGAGCCACACGTTCGACCACTGGCAGCTGAGGGTCCACAGGCGCATACTGGACGTTCAGCCCGACGACAGGACGATGCGGCAGATCACCAAGCTTGAGATACCGGAGATCGTGAAGATCGAACTGATCCTCACGGCCTAGTTCTGCGACTTCACCCACTCTATCGTGCGGGCCAGCCCCTGCTCCAGGGTCAGCTCGTGGGAGTATCCCAGAAGCGAACGGACCTTGTCTATCGAAGGATAGCTGATCTGCGGGTCCTTCTCGAGCTCCGACCGTGGCGGGGCCAGGGTCAGCTCCGACTTCGACCCGGTGAGCCGCTTCACTGTCTCGGCCAGCTCCTTGATGGACACCGCCCTCTCCCCCCCGAAGTTGAACGCCTGCCCGACTGCCTTCTCGTTGTCGACGATCGAGAGGGCGAGCTTCGCGTAGTTGACCGCGTGCGAGGGGGAGGTAGTGTCCCTCCCGCCGTTGAAGAGGGTCAGCGGCTCGTCCTTCAGGCACGCTCTGATGAACCGTATGGTGGCGCGGTTGGGCTGGTCGTACTCGCCGAAGAGTAGCCAGCTGCGGGTGATCGAGACCGGGACCCCCTGGCTCCGGAAGAAGCCCATGGCGAGGCTCTCGCAGACGACCTTCGAGTAGTCGTATGGGACGCGGGGGTCGAAAGGGGAGTCCTCGGTGACCGGGTTCTTCCTCGGCGCGCCGAAGACGTTCGCCGACGAGGCGCAGATGATCCGCTTGACCTTCTTTCTCCTTGCGAGCTCGAGCATGTTCAGCGTCCCCCCGCAGTTGACGTCGAAGCAGAGGTGGGGGTCTTCGATGGTCTTCTTCAGGTCGGTTATGGCCGCCAGGTGGACTATCGCGTCGAACTCCGCCGAGTACAGCTTCTCGAAGACGAACCTCCTGTCGAGGAGGTCCCCCGAGAGGTCCCACCCGGAGAGGTCTGTCGGGACGACCCCGACCCCCTTCGACTCCATGTAGGATTTCAAGTTCTTCCCTACCATCCCTGAGGCGCCGGTCAGGAGGAGCTTCATGCGGCCTTCCTCTGGAACTCGTCGACCAGCGACGGGTCGACGACCCCGTATCCCATAGACTCGGTGCCGTCAGACAGCACGAGCGGTATCCTGGAGACGTAGTAGGGGACCTCGAACGAAGCGAGCTTGGCCTCCTCCTCGGTCTCGAACGTCCTTTCCCATTTGCCCTCCGCTGACCGGAAGGCTGAGACCCTCACCACCCTCCTCTCGCCGAAGCCGCCCCCCCTTCCTCCTGAGGCCAGCGACCCTTCAGCTATCTTCATGATGAACAAGGTGTTGTCGCGGCCCGGGCGTAGGTCGATGTCCTTCGACGCCACCAGTATCGCCCGGTACTTCCCGGAGAGCGCGTCGGAGATCTCTTCCGAAGGGGTCAAGCCTTGAGGCAGCCGGCCTCCCACGATTTTTAAAGCCTAAGGGGGCATCCGGTCGGATTCCGTCCGCCGCGCCCCGCCGAGCCCGCGCCCCATGACCTCTCTCAGCAGCATCCTTGCGTCGGGCGTGAGCTTCCGCCCGGCCAGCATGGTCGCCACCCCACCCTCGTCGAACTCCCTCGCCTCCTCCAGCTCGCCCGGGTCGGGTGTAGCGGCGCTCTCCGTGGGGCAGAGGTAGAGAGCCACCATCTCCCACTCGGTCAGCCGTCCGGCCCTGATCTTCGGGAGCAGGTACCTTCCGAGGGGCCTGACCCTCGACCTTATCCCCAGCTCCTCGGCCAGCTCTCTCTTCGCCGCGGCCGTGTATCCTTCGCCTGACTTCACGTGGCCCGTGCACGAGAGGGTCCACCTGCCAGGGTGCCACGCGTCGTTCCTGCTCCGGCGCTGCAGCACCAGCTCGCCGCCTCGCCGGACGACGAGGACCGCGACTGCGCGATGCAACAGGCCCTCCCGGAGGCATCTGCCGAGAGTGGCCCTTCCCACGACCTTGTCGTCGGCGTCCACCAGGTCGACTACCTCTGAAGCGGGCATCTCGCCGCTACTTCACGCACAGGAGGAGGGCCTCAGCCTCCTCCCTCGTGGTGAGAATCTGGACCTGGAGGTCGACCGCCTTGCGGCGTATCCTCTTCAGCGGCTCGCTGACCGAGTTCGCGTTCGCGCTGAATGAGAGGACGAACGCGACATTCCCCTCCCCGATCATCTCAAGCGCCTTGGCCAGCTCACCTTCAGTCGCCCCGGCGGAGACCGTCCTGACCTGCAGCCCGGCTTTGGCGAAGCTCTCTGTGACCGCAGCCGCGGAGGAGTCCTGCCCTCCCTCGAGCAGGAACAGCCCGGTCTCTCCCTTCTCAGGGATGCGGTGGCCCGTCGCCGTCAGCGCCTTCGCGAGAGCCTCCGGGAAGGTCTTCCCGAAGCAGGCCACCTCGCCTGTGGACCTCATTTCAACCCCCAGCTTGGGGTCGGCGCCGTCCATCTGGAGGAAGGAGAACTGGGGGGCCTTGACGGCGAACGTTCGGGGCTCCTGGACGTCTTCCTTCCTGCCTAGGCTCGCCCCCATGACGACGGGCGCCACCAGTTCGATCAGGTTTACCCCGGTCGCCTTGCAGACGAAGGGGAGCGACCTGGAGGCCCTCAGGTTGCACTCGATGACGTAGACCGACGCCCCCTTGACGAGGAACTGGATGTTCAGCGGCCCCCTGGCCTTCAGCTCCCGGGCTATGCTCCTGGTGTAGGTCCTGATCTTCTCCTTTGACGCCTTGCTTATCGTTATGGTCGGTATGGTCATGATCGCGTCCCCCGAGTGGATGCCGGCGTTCTGGACGTGCTCGATGATCGCCCCGATCACCGTCGTCCTGCCGTCGGAGACCGCGTCGACCTCCACCTCCCTCGCCTCCTCTATGAACTCGCTCACGGTCACGGGATAGTCCGGGTTCGCCCTCAACGCCCTGGCCATGTAGGTCCCCAGGTCAGAGGAGTCCCAGACCACCCTCATCGCCGCCCCGCTCAGGACGTGCGAAGGCCTCACTATCACGGGGTAGCCCACCTCGGCGCAGAACTCGGCCGCTTCCGCCGGCGACCTGAAGCTCCCCCACCTGGGCTGCGGTATCCCCAGCCTGTCCAGTAGCGCGCTGAACTTCGACCTGTCCTCGGCCGCCTCGACAGACTGCGACGACGTCCCCAGGACCCTGACCCCCCTCCTCTCCAGGTCGATGGCCAGGTCGTTCGGGGTCTGCCCCCCGACGCAGAGGACCATCCCCTCCGGGCCCTCCTTCTCGTAGATCGCCAGCAGCCTCTCGACGGTCATCTCCTCGAAGTAGAGGCGGTCGCTCATGTCGAAGTCCGTCGACACGGTCTCGGGGTTGCAGTTCACGACGACCACCTCGTCGGCGCCGTTCTTCTTCAAGGCCCAGGCCATGTTCATCGTCCCCCAGTCGAACTCCACCGAGCTTCCTATCCTGTAGGGGCCGGCGCCCAGGACGATCACCTTCCGCTTCCCCGTGGGGGGCGCCTCCTCGACGGCGGCGTCGAATGTCTGGTAGAGGTAGTTCGTCCTCGCTGGCCACTCGGCGGCCAACGTGTCGATCACCTTGGTGACCGGCGCGATCCCCGACTTCTTGCGGGCTTCGCGGATCCTGTCCTCGCCCACCCCCGTCAGCTCGCCGAGCTGCCGATCGGAGAAGCCCATCCTCTTCGCCTGCGCCAGGAGCTCCGCAGCTGGCACCTTCTCGGGCTCGGAAGCCTCCAGCCTGGAGTGGAGGTCGACTATGTTCTTGTACTTCTCGACGAACCATGGGTCCACCTCTGACTTCTCGCTCACCTCGTCCACGGGGATTCCGGCCCGGAGGGAGTCCGCGAGGTCGAAGACTATCCTGTCTGTGGGCTCCTCGAGCCTCTTCGCCATCTCCTCCCTCCCCGGAGGAGCCCAGGCGCCTACCACCCCGTCGTGGCGAGGGTTGAGCATGCGGGTCGCCTTCTGGATGGCCTCCTCGAACCCGCGCCCGACCGCCATCACCTCACCGATAGACTTCATCGACGTCCCGATCCTCCTGGTGGCCCCGTCGAACTTGTCCGTGTCCCACCTCGGCATCTTGACGACCAGGTAGTCGAGGGAAGGCTCGAAGAGGGCGCTGGTCACCCCGGACACCTTGTTCTTCAGCTCGGTCAAGGGGTAGCCGAGGGCCAGCTTGGTCGCGATGTAGGCGAGGGGATATCCGGTGGCCTTCGACGCGAGCGCCGACGAGCGTGACATCCGGGCGTTGATTTCGATCGCGTCGTACCTCTCGCTGCGCGGGTCAAGGGCGAACTGCATGTTGCACTCCCCGACGATACCGCACCTCCTCGCCGCCAGCAGGGAGGCGCTCCTCAGCATGTGGTACTCCGCGTTGGTCAGGGTCTGCGACGGGGCGACCACGATGTTGTCGCCGGTGTGCACCCTCATCCCGAGCATGTTCTCCATGTTGCAGATTATGACTGCGTTGTCGTCCTTGTCCCGCATGATCTCGTACTCGATCTGCTTCCACCCGCCAAGATACTCCTCGACGAGGACCTGGTGGGTCAGGCTGCTGGTCAGCCCCTTCTCCACTATCTCGTCCAGCTGCTGCGGAGTCCTGGCGACTCCGCCTCCCTTCCCTCCAAGGGTGAACGCGACGCGAACGATCACAGGGAGCCCGAGCTCCTTCGCCACCTCCGCCGCCTCCTCTCTCGAGTACGCCGCCCTGCTCTTCGGGCATGGGATGCCTATCTCGAGCATCGTCTGCTTGAAGAGGTCGCGGTCCTCAGTAATCTCGATGCCGTTGACGGGGGTCCCCAGCACCTTGACCCCGTACTTCGCGAACGTCCCCGAACGGTCCAGCTCCCTGCCGCAGTTGAGCGCGGTCTGCCCGCCGAAACCCAGCAAGACCGCGTCAGGGCGCTCCTTCTCGATGACGTCCGTCACGTGCTCCGGGGTCACCGGGACGAAGTGGATCCGGTTGGAGAACTGCTCGCTGGTCTGGATGGTGGCTATGTTGGGGTTGACGAGGACGGACTCGATGCCCTCTTCCTTCAGGGCCTTGAGGCATTGGCTGCCGGAGTAGTCGAACTTGCGGCTGGTTCTACCAGCTTTCGCCTGCTTCTCCGACCTTTATTGCCCCGCTCCCTATCACGAGGACCTTGTCTACGCTTTCACGCTTCGCATCTCCTCACCTCTCTTTCGAGCGCCGTCCATGTCAGCGACGAACCTGTCGAAGACGAAGCCCGTGTCGTAGGGCCCGGGGGTCGCCTCAGGGTGGAACTGGACCGCGGCGCACGGCTTGGACCTGTGCCGCACCCCCTCGATCGTGTGGTCGTCGGAGTTGACGAACCAGGGCTCCAGGCCCGTCTCCGGCAGTCCCTTCTCCTGGAGGGCGTACCCGTGGTTCTGGCTGGTCACGTAGCCTCTCCCCGTCTCCAGGTCGACGCATGGCTTGTTCTGACCCCTGTGGCCGTACTTCAGCTTGAACGTGCTGCCCCCCAACGAGAGGCCGACAATCTGCTCGCCGAGGCAGATGCCCAGCAGGGGGACGTCCGACTCCACCAGCCTTCCCACCGTCCTTACCGTCTCCACGCAGAGCTGCGGGTCACCAGGGCCGTTGCTGACAATCACGCCGTCCGGGTCGTACTTCGCCACGTCGGCGTAGGACGAGTCGTACGGGAGCCGGACCACCTGGTAGCCCCTTGCGAGGAGGTTCCTGACGATGCCCAGCTTTGCGCCGCAGTCCAGGAGCACCACCCGCCTCTCTCCCCCGCCGTCGATGACCGGCGCCGTGACGGAGACCGTCTTGACCAGGTTCTGCGTCTCGTACCGGGACGCCTCGGCCAGGGTGCGCCTCAGCCGTTCGAGGTCCCCCGCCTCCTTCCCGTTGGCTATCACCCCCATCATCACCCCTGCCTCCCGCAGCCTGGTGACGAGGGCACGCGTGTCGACCCCTTCGATTCCAGGGACCCCCTCAGAATCGAGCCACCTTGCGAGGCTCCGCGAGGACGCCCAGTGGCTGGGGGCCGCGCAGGCTTCTTGGACCACAGCCCCGGTAACCTTGATCGAGCCGGACTCGAAGAACCTCGGAAGCCCGTATCGGTCCAGCGTCTTGTAGGACGGGACGCCGTAGTTGCCGATGAGCGGGTAGGTGAAGCAGAGAATCTGCCCGGCATAGG
>JASHUK010000031.1 GCA_030040055.1 Nitrososphaerales archaeon
CGGAAGCCGCGGACACGCTGGAGCGCGTGGAGAAGCTGTTCCGCGAGCAGAAGCTGAAACTGGAAGAACGCCGGTAGCGCGCTTATAGCGCGAGCCTCCCTGCTCTCTGGGGTTGTACGGCCTGGCTGCGTACTACCTGATAGTCGCGCAGCTCCTCCTCTGTGCGTCCTTCGTCGCCGCGTCCGTCAGCGACGTCAGGGAGAGGGCCGTCAGCGACCTGGTCTGGATACCTGCGGTGGCCGGCGCGGTGATCTCTCTCTATTTCGCGGGGGGGATGCTCGGCTTCTATGCCGTGAAGGTCGCCCTGATAGGAGGGGTGGGCCTGGCCTTCGCCTACTTCGGGGCCGTCGGAGAGGCAGACGCCATAGCGCTGGTCCTGGTCTCCACCGACCCCGACCTCACCTCGCCCGTCTTCCCTCTGGTGGGAGCGGCCGTGGTCGCGCTCTCCCACATCGTGTACGAGTACGCCGTCGGAAACGCGCGGGGGAACCACACGATCCCGATAGACCAGTTCCTCAGGGAGCAGAGGTGGATACCGAAGGCCATCGTCGCCAACGGCGTCAGGACGGAGGTCAGCAGCGACGTCAACGTCGCCAGAGAGGAGGTCGAAGCCAGGCAGTCGCCTGGGGCGACGGTGGAGGTCTCGTACGGCGTCCCGACCGTGGCTTACATCGGCGCAGGCTACGTCCTGTTCCTGCTCTGGTCCTTCGCGCTCCACGCGGGGACGTTCGCGGCCCTGCCTTAGGCTAACGAGGCAGCGGAAGGCGAAGGAGACCCGCGCGGCCTGCTTAGGTTAAAATCATGACCGCGAGCCGGGGCCTCCCGATGCCGTTCGTCGTCCTCGAAGGGTTCTCCGGGGCGGGCAAGACCACGCTCGCGAAGGCTATGGAGAAGGACGGGTGGCTCAGGCTCGAGGAGTCTGCCCACGCCGTCCCGTCAGGGACCCCCCTCGCGGACAGCGCCGGGACGGAGTCGGACTACAGCCTCCTCGGAGCGACCCTGGCCAACAGCGCACTGATCAGGGAGAAGAGGCGCGCCGGGAAGGTCATCTCGGAAGGGTACGTCATATCCGACCTGGCCTACGCCAAGGTGCGTTACGACCTCGACATGAGCGCCGCCTTCCCTTCGATGCTCGCGCTGGCCAGGAAGGTCCTGCGGGAGGAGAGCCTGAGGCCGGACGCGTACATCCTCCTGCGCCCCGCCCGGGCCGCGCCGAGGGGGAACGGAAACTGGAGAAGCGCGCGGACGTACGAGCTCTTTGCAGAGAGGTACTATGGGGCGATTCAGGAGCTGCACGAGAGGCTGACGGAGAGCAAGGTCGAGACGGTCAAGACAGACGCGGACCCGGCCGTCACGCTCCGCGAGATTGCCGCGAGGCTCAGGAAGAGGGGAGTCACGCCGGCTTGAGCCAAGTGGTCGACTGGAAGGGGCTCCTGCAGGACGCGGCGGCCGGCGCCCAGGATGCGGTCGACAAGGTCACCGCCGAGGGGAAGAGGGGGGTCTTCGTCGGTGTGGGGGCGTCAGGAGACAGGACGCTCCGAGCCGACAGGGACGCCGAGTCTGCGATTGTCCGGACGCTGCGGAAGGTACCGGGGGTGAGGGTGCTCGCGGAGGAAGGGGGCGAGACGGGGAGCTCGAAGAGCCGGTTCACAGCCGTAGTCGACCCTCTGGACGGCTCCTCCAACTACCAGCGCGGGATCCCGTTCTACTGCACGTCCATCGGGGTCGTCGAGGGGAAGGGCATCCAAGGAGCCAGGGCCGCGCTGGTCAGGAACCTCGTCAACGGAGACGTCTACTACGCCGAGAAGGGGAAGGGCGCGTCAAAGAACGGACGCCCCATAGCGACGAGCGGCATGAAGAGCGTCGAGGGCGCGGCAATAGGCGCCGACCTGAGCAGAGGGGGACTGGAAGCGACCCGGAGGCTGGCACCCTTGCTCTCGAAGTCGCGCCAGCTGCACCTGGGGGCGAACTGCCTGGAGCTGTGCCTGCTGGCCGAGGGGCAGACGGACGCGTTCATCGACGTCAGAGGGAAGACCAGGCTCGTGGACTTCGCAGGAGGGTACCTGATCGCCAAAGAGGCCGGGGCGACCCTGACCTCCCCTTCTGGAGGGAGGCTCAGCCCCCCGCTGAGCCTGCGGTCCAGGTTCAGCTACATCGCCTCGGCAAACCCGGTACTTCACAGGAAGCTCGTCGATGCCTGCAACCGGGCGGTTGCAGACTGAAAACCCAAGGTGGCACCGAGCGTACCGTCACTTGAAATAGACGAGCCTGATGTCGTTCCCCGAAGCGTAGCTGACCATCGCGGTCACGTAGTTCTGGGGGATCGGATACTCCCAATAGGAGTACGGGGCGTCGTACAGCAGGAGCATCACCTTCTTCGCGCTTATTGAAGAGGTCGCGTTCCTGATCAGGACGTTCCACTCCGCGACGGTGGTCCTGTTCACGAGCTCGGTCGGAGTGACCGACCCCCGGCCCACGGTCCCGGTCTGGGTCATGGTGGCCGCCTCGTAGGTGCCGACGCTCTTCAGGTCCATCGCGAGGACGACGCACTGCGCCCCTACCGTCGAAGCCGGCTGGACCGTGAACGGGTAGATGACGGGGCAGACGGAGCCGGCGTAGGAGGAGGGGACAGCGGCGAGCATCTGGGCCTGCGTCGAGGCGTTCTGGACCCCGAAGTCGTCCAGGAAGACCCCCTCCACCAGCCCCCCGTTCCACTCCAGATACTGCGCCTCCGCCGTGAGGTTCCCCTTCTCGGAAGGGGGGGTCATTATCGCCCAGAGCTCCCCGCACCCGCTTCCGTAGGGCCTGCCGATCACCACGGCCTCCCCTGCGAACCCGCCGCTGCAGGCGGACGACCCCGAAGGGGTCCAGATGATTGGAGACAGGTCGGACACGGGCCGCGCGGGGCTGGACAGGAAGACGAGCCCCCCGGCGCATAGCATGATGACAAGGAAGGTCACGGCGGCCTTCATGCGCCGGCCTCCTCAGAGGGTGCGATGGTCTTGGGAGGGACTGAAGGCGCCCTTGCGACCCTCCCCCGGCGTGCTTGCCTGTAGACCAGGACTGCAGTACCTCACCGGACAGGTCGTGCCGACCGTGTGATAAGGCGTTGGGGCCGCACCCCGCCAAGGGTCCTGCCCCGTCGACAGAAACAGGACAGTGCCGCCCAGCGCTGCCAAGACGCCACTGGCAGCTCAGCGGACGAGCCGTATCGCCAGCTCCGGCTCCCCCCGGGACGAGACGAAGACCCCGTTCACCTTGCCGCGGTTCGAATAGAGGGCGTCCCTGAACCTCCCCGCGGCCCTGACCCCGGCCGTCACGCCCCCGTCCTTCAGCTCGGCCAGCAGGTCGCTCCCGACCCCGAAGCCGAACCTGCGCGAGACCCTGACGGCGTCCTCGGACGAATAGAAGGGGAAGACGTTCTGCAGGATCGGGGACCTTATCCCCTCCCCGCGGATGCGGTCAATCAGCTCGAGGTACTCGTCAGGCCCGCCGCCGAAGATCTGGGCGAGGAAGATGTCCGACGTCGCCTTCTCCCTTCCTCTGATCATCTCGAGGTACGAGGGCTCACGCGCCCTGGCCACGTCGATTGGTGTCAGTATGCTGAGCTCGGCCTGCGACACCTTCTCCTGGACCTTCCTGGCCAGCTTCACAGCGTCAGACAGCCGTGCGACGTCGTAGACGTTCTTCGAGCCCCCCGCCTCCCCCTCCGGGAAGGGGTCCCCCCTGACGAGTATGAGGTTCTCGACCCCGAAGAAGAGGGCCGTCGCCACCGCCTCCTCCATCGCCTTCCGGTTCCTGTCCCTGGTGGCTATCGTCGGCGCGATGTCGAGCCACCTCAGCCTCTCCTTCAGCCGCACCGCCGTCATCACGGAGTCGAGGTACCTCCACCCGGGGACCTTCAGGTCCGCCACGTGGAAGCCGTCGAAGTACTCCCCGAGTATCTCGAGCCTCTCCTCCAGCCAGGAGAACCTCCTTTCGGGGGGCTGCGGGGGCCCCGCGAAGGAGAAGCCGGGGGGCCACAGCTCAACCGTCTGGACGAAGTCTGACCGCTCGAAGAGCTTGGTGAACATCCCTAACCCTTCGGCAAAAGGAGGGGCTGGTCCTGCCGGTAGTCCAGCCCGTTGTGCAGCGCCGTCTCGGCCTTCGCGAGCTCTATCGCTATGTACGCGAGGTGGCGCGAGCCCCTCTCGTCCTCAGAGAGGACGCCGTCCGACAGTATCGTCTTGACTATCCTGTCCGCGTAGTCCCCGACGAACCTCCGCCTGGGGACGTTCTGGTAGTCGACCAGCGTCGCGACTATCCTCCCTGACCCGCTGTCGACCAGTATCTTGAACTTCCCGAGCGGGTCGTACCCTGAGGGCTTCAGCCTCTCGCTGCGGGCCGCGCCCTCCTCCCGCACCTGAGACCCGCCGTAGAAGACGTCGTCCCTCGCGATTGTGATGTTCACGTTCTTCTCGTACGCGGCGCGCAGAGGGAGGCTCCTCTGGCCGCACGCCGGGTGGACGAACGAGAGCCTGTCCTCCCCGACCTTCCTGCTGACGTCCTGGAGGACTGAGGATATCTCCCTCACGCTCTCCACCCTCGGCTCCGTCTTCGCGACCCCCACGCCGAGCGTCTGGTCGAAGTTCTTCTTCGAGGCGACCTCAGTGAGCTTTGAGGTGAGGGTGAAGTCGAGGCTCAGGACATCCACGTCGAACCGGACCAGCTCCTCGAAGATCCCCGACGTGTCGCCGCAGACGTGCAGCACGATCGGCTTGTCGAGCTCGGCCCTGGCCTCTTCGTAGATCTCGCGGAGATACTCGGGCCTGGCGGATACGGCCGAATACCGCGGGGCGTCGAACTGGTAGTAGTCGACGTAGGGGGCAATCGCCTTCGCCTCCGGGATCACGATCTCCCTCAGTATCTCGAACGTCAGCTCCCGCGTGTCCTTCCGCGTGTCGTTGAGCACCCCCGTGGCCAGGGTGAACGGGTCGGTGATCGGCTCCTTCAGCTGGAGCAGCTTCCGGGTCCCACCCTCCGCCTGGACGCTGTCGATGAGGTCGTAGACGTAGGCGACCTCAGCCTGCCTGATGGGCTCCCTGAGCCTGATGTCCCCCGTGACCTTCCTCCCCGACCCCTCCGACTCCACCCCGTCCACCTTCCCCGGGTCCAGGAAGAGGTCGATGAAGTCGTAGGGGGTCTGCCCGGTGGATGGGACCTCCACCCCGGCGCTGACCTGGTCCCTGAATGCCTGCTCGGCCGTCCTCAGGAACGGGCTGAAGGCCGAGCCTTGGCCCGTCCCCTTCTTCCTGCGCAGGAAGTGCTGGACCTCGGCCTCGCTGGCGACGGTCGGGTAGCTCCCGATGACCGTGGTCTTCGGCGCGTGCAGCTAGGCGGCCCCCTTCAGGAACGGTGCGACGTCGATCCCCTGCTCCCTTCCGACCACCCGCAGCGCCAGGTCCCTGCCCCTGTGAACGGCCTCCCCTATCTCCCACATCGTCTGGAGGCTCAGGTTCCTCTGCCCGCAGTCCAGGACAGGCTGCACCTTCCACGGGTCGCCGAGGACCTTGGCGGCGTAGAGTATCCTGTCCCTGACCAGCTCAGGGGACGGCGGGGTCGCCCCCTCGTAAGTGGTAGCCACTCCCACCCCCACGGACTGCCCCTTCCTCAGCCCGTACTCCCTGAAGAGCTTGAGGGACTCGAAGCCCGGCCCGGTCCTCACCTCGT
>JASHUK010000032.1 GCA_030040055.1 Nitrososphaerales archaeon
CACGATCCAGGGCCGTTCAGAATCGACCCTACAAAGCTCACCGAAGCGCAGCGAGCCGCCGCCGTCTCGAACCGGGCGGCCTTGAACTTCTACGCTCCCACGTCTACCGACTCCACGCTGGGGAGACGGCTCGCCGGGGTGCAGGTCCCCGTCTTGGTAATCTCAGGCGACAGCGACCGCATAGTCGGTCCCGAGTACGGGAGGGGGTTCGCTTCGGCCATTCCCGGCGCCAAGTTCCAAGTCCTCAATGGGACGGGCCATGTGCCGCAGGTCGAGACCCCCGGGCTCCTTCTGGACGCAGTCTTGAGCTTCAAGGCCGCGACTCTTCTCTGAGTTGTCCCTGACGTCTGAAAACCGGATAGCTGCATTGGCGTGCGGTCGCCGGGATTTGAACCCGGGTTACCAGCTTGGAGGGCTGATGTCCTAGACCAGAATTTCCTCTCAGATAGAACTGGACGACGACCGCACATGGCCGCCAGACCGCCGACTCCTTTTAATCGTTCAAGCCCATCTGGCCCCGTTCGATGTCGTAGACGACCCGCGACGCCACCACGTGTGCTTCGAGGGGCCTCTGGTCGATCCGCACGAGGTCGTCCGCCGCCTTGGCCGTCTCCGGTGAGAAATGCCCCCTCGGGAACCCCCCGACGAGCACGCATGGGTTCCTCGCCGCGCCGACGAGCCTCGCGAGCTCTTCCCTGCCGAGCATCCTGCCCTGCACCGAGAGTCCGAGGACAAAGTCGGAGGCGACCCTCTTCTTGACGAGGGCGGGGATGTCCGACCTGTACACGTCGACCAGACCCTCCCCGCCTCCGTCAGCCAGCAGCTTCTCCATCAGCCCCCTGAACCTGAAGTAGCTCTTCGGGAGGCGGGTCCTCTCGCGGAACTCAAGGACCCTGCCGTCCAACGTGTGCACGTACGCCTTCGCCTTCCCGTCCAGATAGAGCGGGGTACCAGCCACGCACAGCAGGGTCGTGTGCACCAGGTCGGGCCTCCCCCTCCTGTCCCCGTCCCTCATCTTCAGCATCGCCGAGTGGTGGAAGCTCCTGTCCAGGAGGATCCTCGACGGCTCCACGCCCCTCCTGCGGGCGTCGCTGGCCACGGACGGGCTCTTCCAGGCCTCCTTGGGGACCAGCTCCAGGGCCGACTCCGCCAGCACGAAGTGCAGCATCTCCCCGTAGAGCGTAGGTCATGGTTAATTGGTTTCCCTGAGCGGGCTTTCACCCGTGAAGAGCAGGCGCGTGAAGGAGGAAGCGGCGGCCCTCGCCGCCAAGCTGACGGAGTCCTCAGTGGCCCTGGCCCCCACCGACCTGGAGGCTGCGAGGAGGCAGGCCGCGACGGCCCGGAGGGTGAGGCTGAGGTTCAACGTCCGGCCCGGCCCCGAGCTGAAGCGCTTCACGTGCAGGGGGTGCAAGTCCCTGATCGTCCCCGGGGTGAACGCCAGGGTGAGGGTGGGGCGCGGGAAGCAGAAGGCGCTCCGCATCACTTGCCTTGAGTGCGGGCGCGTAAACAGGAAAATTCTGGGAACGCCTTAAATACGATGGGCCGAGGATCGGAAATTCGATTCGTGACGACTCATGGTAAACGTACACGACGTCCCGTCGCAGAAGCTGATTGGCGCCCTCGCCGAGCAGATCAAGGGGCTCCAGGGCTTCTCTGAGCCCGAGTGGGCCAGGTACGTCAAGACCGGCTCCCACGCTGAAAGGACGCCACACGACTCCGGCTGGTGGTTCACGAGGGCCGCGTCCCTGATGCGCAAGCTCTACCTCCACGGCCCGCTTGGCCTGTCGGACCTGGAGAGGTCGTACGGAGGGAGCAAGGCGCTGAGCTACTTCCCGAAGCACCACAGGGACGGGGGAGGGTCGAACGTCAGGAACATACTCAAGCAGCTCGAGCAGGCGGAGCTCGTCGCGAAGACCCCGAAGGGGAGGATTCTCACCCCGAAGGGAACCGCCATGCTTGACAAGCTGAGCAGGGGGATCTTCACGTCGCTGACAGAGGGGGACAAGGCCCTGGCGAGGTACGGATAGTGATGTCCCAGCCACAGGGGCAGCCGGACAAGGAGGCTTCTGACAGGAGGGCCGTCAAGGAGAACGTCCTCAGGATGGCGCTCACGTCCGAGGCGAGGCAGCGGCTGGCCAACGTGAAGATGGTTAAGCCCGAGCTGGCGGCCTCGATCGAGGAATACATAGTGCAGATGGCTTCGAGCGGCAAGCTGTCCCGGACCGTAGACGACGAGCAGCTCAAACAGATGCTCCTCGCCCTGCAGGACAGAAAGCGGGAGATCAAGATCAGGAGGGTCTAGGATGGGCAGAGTCAAGGACACGTCGAAGAAGAACAGGCTGATCAGGGCGGGCAAGAGGGCAAGGTCTGTCCCCACTTGGGTGGTGCTGAAGACCAACAGGAAGGTCAGGACCAACCCGAAGAACAGGAGCTGGAGGCAGCGCAAGCTGAAGCTCAGGTGATAGCCGATGTCTGAAGAGAAGACCGAGCCGCTCTCAAGGACCTACACGGTCCCGCTGGGCGTCGCCTACGAGGCCCCCGCCTACCGCAGGGCCAAGGTCGCCATCCGGATAATCAGGGACTTCGCCACCAGACACATGAAGGCGACCGAGGTGACGCTCGAAGAGGACGTCAACGAGCTCGTGTGGGCGCGGGGAATACGGCACCCGCCGAGGCGGATAAAGCTCAGCATGGAGCGCGACGAGGACGGGATAGTCACCGTCGCCCTCCCGGAAGACAAAGAGCCAGAACAAGTGTAGCAGATGGGCCTGCAGCTCATCGACATCTACCGGAGTCCCAACATAGGTGTCTACATGAAGGGGAACGACAAGGTCCTCCTCGTTCCAAAGGGGCTGGCGAAGACGAAGCTGGTCAAGCTGAGCGAGGGGCTCGGCGTCCCCGCAGTCCCCACTTCCGTCGGGGAGTCGCGGCTCCTTGGCCCGCTGGTGGCGATGAACAACAAGGGCGTGCTCGTCTCCAGGCTCGCCGAACAGAGGGAGATGGCGGAGGTCGGGGAGGCCACCGGGATGGCCGTGGAACGGCTCGATTCGAAGTTCACGGCTGTGGGGAACCTGATCGCCGCGAACGACAAGTTTGCGATAGTGTCCCCCGTGCTCGACCCGAGGGCGGTCGCACAGGTCAAGGACGTGCTCGGGACGGAAGTCGAGCGTGCCCCGATGAGGGAATACTACCAGGTCGGGGCCCTCATGGTGGCGACCAACAGAGGGGCCGCCGTCTACGCCGGGCTCGACGAAGAGGAGACCGCCCGGATCGGCTCGCTCTTCGGCGTGGAGGCGGTCCCCACCACCGTCAACAGGGGTGTCCCCTTCGTCGCTTCAGGGATGATCGCGAACTCGAAGAACGCCGTCGTCGGGACGCAGACGACCGGACCCGAACTGGTCTTTATAACGAGGGCACTGAGCGTCTGAAAACCAGAGGGTTTTCATGAGCCAAGCCACAGACGAGGAGAAGGTCAACGCGCTCGTCGTGGAGGTGCGGGTCCTGGAGGGGACATACAACGAGCTGACGTCGAGGCAGGGGCTGTTGGAGAGGGCCCTGGTCGAGAACCGGGCAGCCCTAGAAGCGATAAAGGGGCTCGCGGAGTCGAAGCCTGAGGAGGTCCTCACCCAGATAGGAGGGGGAACGATGCTGAGGTCGCCTCCGCCGTCGGTAGACAGCGTCTTGGTGGGAATCGGCTCAAACATCGTGGTCGAAAAGACCAGGGAGGAGGCCCTGGCGATGATCGAGGACAGAGCCCGGGAGGTCGAGAAGACACTCGTCTCGGTGGCCGGGCAGAGGAACGAGATCGCGTCCCGCCTCAACGCCGACAGGGAGATCCTGAACCAGATCATCGCGGCCCAGAGCCAGCAGCCTCAGCAGGACTGATCCTTGTTCGACAGGCTGAAGCAGGCCTTCGCTTCTGTCACGAAGGCGGTCAAGGAGAGGACCCTCTCCGGCGGGGACCTGGACGAGGCTGTCTCCGAGTTCGAGATCGCACTGATCGAAAGCGACGTCGCGCAGACAGTCGCCGAGAAGCTCACCCGCGAGGTCCAGAGGAGCCTCGAGGGGACGAAGGTAGACAGGTCCGCGGACCCCGCAGAAGTGGTCGGGGAGCGGCTGTCGTCTGCGCTCGAGTCGGCCTTCGCCGCGGCGGGCTCCGTCGACCTCTTCCGGAACATAGAGGAGAAGAAGAAGAGCGGCGAGCCGTACGTGATACTCTTCCTCGGGATAAACGGGACCGGCAAGACCACCACGGTCTCGAAGTTCGCCAACCTGCTCAAGAAGCGGGGTGTCTCGGTGGCCCTCGCGGCAGGGGACACCCACCGTCCGGGAGCCATCGAGCAGCTCAGCGAGCACGCCGACAGGCTCTCCCTGAAGGTCGTCTCCCAGCGCTACGGCGCCGACCCTGCGGCCGTGGGGAGGGACGGGATATTGTACGCGAAGGCCCACCACGTGGACTGCCTTCTGATCGACACCGCCGGCAGGATGCAGACCAACCAGAACCTGATGGAGGAGATGGCGAAGATAGTCAGGGTCGTGAAGCCCGACTTCCGCGTCTTCGTCGGGGACGCGCTGACGGGCAATGACGCGGTCTCGCAGGCGGAGCTCTTCAACAGGCACGTCGGTTTCGACGGCGTGATCCTGACGAAGGCGGATGCGGACGTGAAGGGCGGGGCGGCCCTCTCCATAGTCAGCTCGACCGGCA
>JASHUK010000033.1 GCA_030040055.1 Nitrososphaerales archaeon
CTCTCCTATGCCCTTCCCGTCGACCAGGAACTTCAGGCCGTTGAACTCAGGTTCGTTGTGCGACGCCGTGACCATGATCGCCGGCCTCCGGCGCAGCCTGCTCTCCCGAAACATGGCCGGGGTCGAGAGGACCCCGTAGTCCACCACGCCGACCCCGAGCGAGGCGACCGTCCCGACGACGGCCTTGGCCATGGCCGGGCCCGTCCTTCTCGTGTCGCGCCCGACGAGCATCTCCATCGCCCCTGAAGCCAGCACGAAGTTCCTCGAGAACCTCGATACGTCGGCCAGGGTCAGGTCCGAGTTGAGGACCCCCCTTATCCCGCTGAGCGAGGCTATCAACGCGGTGTCCCCATTGTTAGGCAAAGGGAGACACAAAGTAAAGTCTTTTTGAGCACGCCCCTTTTGATTTCGCTACGGATTTTCCGGCAGAGATGAAAGTAAAGGGGTTCCACATCTCCCGCAAGGCCGAAGTCGGGGAGTACAGGCTGACCGAGGTCTTCGAGGGTCTCGAGTCGTCCCCCTCGCTGAAGAAGGTGTTCGGTTCGAAGTCGGCCACAGCCAAGATACTGAGGCACCTGAAGCTCAGGGTCGAGCTGAACGACTCGGGGCTGTGGCTCGACAGGACGACGGGCACCGTCTGCGTCGGGTTCAAGCACCTGTCGGCGGCAAAGTCCGACTTCCTCTATCTCGACGCGGTGCACGTCTTGGTTCACGTCAGGCAGTTCCTCGAAGGGAAGGAGCTCTACGACCAGGCCTTCGAGTACGTCGAGAGGCCCACCGAACTGGAGGCCTACAGGTACACAGTCGCGGAGGCGAGGAGGGTCGGGATGAACGAGGACGAGATACTCCGCTACCTGAGGATGGACGCGGACGACGACTCAGAGCTCGGCAAGCTGATGGAGAAGATCGGCGTAAAGGTCAGGCGCTGAGCTAGCCGATCTTGTCTGACGGGATGCCGGCCTTCACAAGCTCCTTCATGTTCAGAATCCTTCCTATCTCGGCTTCGTCGTAACCCAGCTCCTTCAGGGCCGTCCTGATCGACGAGCCGTGAGCGAGCCGCTTGCCTACCTCGGCGGCCTTGTCGTACCCTATCTTGGGCGAGATCACCGTTATGAGCGCGGGGCTGCTCTCGGCGTACCTCCTCGCTTTCTCTTTCATCGGGACGACGCCGTCCACGACCACGGAAGCCACCTTCCGCAGCGCCTCCGACATGAGCTTTGTCTGGAGCACGATGTTGTACCCGAGTAGCGGGACGCCCATCGCCAGCTCGAACTCCCCGAGGGACGCGGCCACCGTGTTCGCCCCGTCGAGTCCTATCACCTGGGCGCAGGCCAGTAGGGCGCTCTCGACCGTGACCGGGTTTGTCTTCCCCGGCATTATGCTGCTCCCTGCGACCTCCTCCTGGGTAGGGATGTCAATCTCGCCCATCCCCGTCGCGGGCCCCGAGTACATCAGCCTCAGATCCTGGCACAGCCTGTAGAGGTCCAGCGCCGTGGTCCTCACCGCGCCGCTGAGGGCAAGGACGTCCGTCAGGAGGCGAGTCGGCCTGAACCGGTCCTTGGCAGACTTGAAGGGGAGCCCGGTCTCGCGGGCGACCTCCGCAGCCACCATGGCCCCGAACCTCGGAGGGGCGTTCAGCCCGGTCCCCACCGCGGTCCCGCCTATCGGCAGCTCGAGCACTCCCCGCATCGCCTGGCCGACGGCTGCCGTGTCGATGGCGAACGCGTCTGCGTAGGCTCCAAACTCCTGACCCATCGTCACCGGCAGGGCGTCGCGCAGGTGCGTTCTCCCCGACTTGTAGACGGCAGACGTCCTCTTGGAGAGAGCCGACAGACTCGAACAGAGCTTCTCGAGGCTCGGGATCAGCCCGGACTTCACGGCGACCGCGGCGGCCACCCTGACGGCCGTGGGCCCGACATCGTTAGAAGACTGGCTCATGTTGACGTGGTCGTTCGGATGGACCTTCGTCCCTGCGCGTTTTGCCGCCGTCTCGGCGAGCAACTCGTTGACGTTCATGTTCAGCCCGGTCCCGGAACCGGTCTGGAAGACGTCGACGGTGACCATCTCGTCAAGCGTTCCACTCATCAGTTCCCTCGCCACTTCCTCGATTGCACTTCCGATCTTGGCGTCCAGGACTCCGAGTTCCACGTTCGCTCTAGCCGAGGCCAGTTTTGTCGCCCCCACCGCCCATATCATTTCACGAGGGAACCTGGTCCCCGTGTTGAGGAATACTCGCTTTGAAGCCTCGACGTACTTCATCGGGACAGACGAACCCGCTTGGTCACTTAAGCCTTAGCGAAGGCGGGTCGCTGTTTTTCGGCGATGGTCTCAGTGGCCGCCGCAGCCGCACGCTTCCGCGTGGACGTTGGGGTTCTCTATCTTGAAGCCGGTCCTCTGCAGGCTCTCGAGATAGTCGATCTTCGACCCTCTGATCAGGTCGGCGTTTCCCTTGTCAGTCATCACTCTGAGTCCGTCGACGCTCTCGACCACGTCTCCGTTCGCGGGGGCCTTCTCCAGGCTGAGCGCGTACCTGAAACCTCCGCTGCAGGCGCAGCCTCCTCCCTGATAGACCTCTATCTTGAGATAGGAGTCCTTCGCGTTCTCCGACTCGAGCACTTCGTTGAGCTTCTCCCTCGCGACCGGGGTTATGCTCACCAGCGGCAACATCTTCTGCATGGTTCCCTTCTTCGCCATTTTGTATTTAGAGTTTTTCCTGTCCGCCCTCCGGTGCCGGCTGACGCCGCCATGCGAACCACCGTGTCCTCTGCGCGCGAGACACAGAAACGCGCATGTGACGCACTCCTCCGGGCAAAGGGTTTTTGGCCCGGAGGCGACGCAGGAGCCCCGATGGCTGACTTCAGGTGGTGCGAACGGTGCATGTCGAGGACCGAGCACGAAGCCGTCACAGACGGCAGGGACTACAACCCGAGAGGGAGGGGGTTGTACCGCTGCAAGGAGTGCGGCAGAGTGAAGTCGATGAGACACCTGAGGCCCAGCTCTGAAATCGGCTACTGACTTTGCATCGAGCGCCGCCTTTGGCACGCCCATGTTAATCATACGTTATATAGAGACAACAATTTGCCACGTCGATTGTCAAGTCCTGAGCAGCCCGAGAAGCCTCAGCCTGCCGTCTTCGTAAGGGAAAGCACCGGGCTGGTCAAGAGCGTCGGCTTCTTTGACAGCATCGCCATGAACATGAGCAACATGTCGGTAGGCGCCCTTCTCGGGGTCATAGGCATCTCAGGGCTGGTCCCGATGGCGGTGTTCACCGGGCACAGCATCGTGGGCGTCAACCTGATTCTCCTGTCCGTCATCGCCTTTGTGGTCTCCATCCCTCAGATCGTCGTTTACACGATAATGTCGAGGAGGTATCCGCGGACCGGGGGAGACTACGTCTGGGTCTCGCGCGTCTTCGGTGGGCCCGCCGGGAGCATACTCTCCTTCATGGGGTACACCTTGGAGACGACCGCCTACCTCGCTCTGATCGTCCTTTCGACTGTCTTCGCCATAGGGACCGTCGGGTACTTCTTCTACGCTCCGGCGACGTTCAGCGCGAGCAACTTCTGGCTCGGCCTCCTGGTCCCGGCGCAGAACCCCACAAACCAGTTCCTGGTCGGGGCGCTCGTGTTCGCGGTCCTCATAGCGATCAACATACTGAGGCCGAAGGCCGGATTCAAAGTCGTCTCAATCCTAACGATATTCAGCATCTTCGCGATCCTTCTGGCGATAGGGACGCTGCTCTCGGCCGGGAGGTCCGGCGTCGAGGCGGCGATCGCGAGCCCTCAGTTCAACGCCACGAGCTACCAGACCATCGCCAATCAGTATCCTGGAGGGTTCTTCAACCTGGGGAACACCGTCTTCCTGCTCCCGCTCCTCGCTGCCTTCGTATATCCCTGGCTTAACGCGTCGCCTGCCGTCGCGAGCGAGATAAAGGGAAAGACGGCCCTGAAGTGGAACGTCCCCATCTCAGCCGTCTTCGTATTCATCCTGCTCACGGCCGCCATAGCCACCATGTACTACGTGGCAGGACAGGCCTTCACAAACGCCGCTTACTCCAACTACAACCTCGTCTATGACCTGTCCTTCAACTTCTGGACGCTGGCCATGGGGGCTTCAGGCAACTCTATCGTCGCCGGGCTCATCGGGCTGGGGTGGATAGTCTCGAACATAACCGTCCTCGCCTACGGCATAATCGTAATCTCGCGCTATCTGCTGGCGCAGTCGTTCGACAGGTTCCTCCCGGCAAGGATATCGAACGTCAGCTCGAGGTTCGGCTCCCCTATACTGGCCCACGTAGTCGACCTGGCGGTGACGCTGGGGCTGGTGGGGATAGCCGCGTTCTATTACAACGGAGTGATGGGCTTGTTCGGGGCCATTCTCGCGTCGATGGTCTACTTCATGTTCGTCGGGCTCGCCGCCTCCGTCCATGCCTTCAGGAAGGAGTCTGGCGCCATCAAGCTCGTCCTGGGAGTGTGTGGTATCCTGGACGTCTTGGTCTTCGGGTTCCTCTCGTACCAGTTCCTTGCGAACCAGAGCATGTGGTCGCTCAACAGCCTGACGTACGGGTTCATAGCCGCGTCGGTGGTCGCAGGGGCGCTGATCTACTTCGGGTCGAAGTGGTACAACATGAGACGCGGCATAGACATCTCGTTGGCGTACAAGGAACTTCCCCCCGAATAGCACCTCAGAGGCCGCCAGCCACAGGACTCCAGTGGGCGTAGCAAGCCTAACAAGCAGGCTCCAAGGACCCCGCATACATGGAATTCGAGAGGACCGTTCTGAAGAGGCGGATGGTCAGGCACTTCACGACCGAGCCGATACCTTCCGCGAGCATCAGGAGGATGCTCGACCTCGCGCAGCACGCCCCCAGCGCCGGCTTCAGCCAGGGCAGCGCCTACGTCATCGTGACTCGCCCGGAGCTCCGCAAGAAGGTCGCCCTGCTGCAGGGGGAGGGCGAATACTCGAAGGCCGGGTTCCACGGATGGATTTCGGAGGCGCCTGTGGACATCGTCGCCTGCGTCAGCGAGAAGGTCTACCACGACCGCTACAACGAGTCAGACAAGCTGGACGACGAAGGGAACGAGATCGAGTGGCCGACCCCATACTGGTTCTTCGACATAGGGGCCGGGTGCATGATCATACTCCTCGCCGCAGTGGACCAGGGACTGGCCGCGGCCTTCTCCGGCATCACCGACCCGCCAGGTATGAGGCGGCTCCTTGGAATACCCCCGCACTATCACCCGGTCGGCGTGATATCGATCGGCCATCCTGCCAAGGACAAGAAGTCGCCGTCCCTGAAGCGCGGGAGGAAGCCGTTCGACGAAGTGTTCCACTACGACGGATGGCATGCGACCCCCAAGAAGTGAGCCGGGCCGCCGACGGGAAAACGACTCTCTCGAACCGAAGTGAGAGAGCCAGCGGAGGGATTCGGACCCTCGACCCCTTGCTTACGAGGCAATCGAGCCCCACGTCGGGTGTGCTCTGACCAGGCTGAGCTACGCTGGCCTGA
>JASHUK010000034.1 GCA_030040055.1 Nitrososphaerales archaeon
GACCGATGAAGGCCGATTCTCCGCAAGGATGAGCGGAGGAGCCACCGAACTCAGCCTCCCAGGTGGCTTCACGATGAGGGATGGCAAGCTCTACTCAAACGTCCACAAGGAGCACGTCATGGAGGACGAGTCGGGCTGGCGGCGCAATCCCCACACCGGCTCGGTGATGGACAAGGGTGAGTTCGTGGTCTACGTCCTGAGGCCGGACTCGGGCATCGAGGAAGGGTTAAGGTCAGGAGGTATCCCGCACGGAAGGCGGAGAGCGCAAAGTGAACAGTGTCGGTCAGCACGATAGACGATACACAGGACACCAGCCCCGCGGCCCTGACCCTCAACGTGGAGACCACCATCCTCAACGTGGGCTCCGCTCAGTCGGGGCACTACTCCCCTGAATGCCACATCGCTGCCGCCAACTTCCAGTCAGGGGACGTGTTTGTCGTGACTGAATACATAGCGGTGGACACAACTGACTTTCGCGTCTACTTTCAGCAGACGTACTATGGCCAGCAGCAGTTCCCGGCCCTCAGGTTTCACGGGAAGATGCTGCTGGCGAACGAGCTGTACAAGCTCACAATCAAGCAGACAGCCGGGACAGGTCGGGTCGTCCCGTATTCCTGTTCGGTCCAGGTGCTGACGGCATGAGCCTGCAGGGCGGAGGGCAGGCGCCGAACTACTACTATGAAGTCCCCGTCCCGGTCAACGAGACGCTTTACACCTTCCCGCCGGAGTTGGCGGCCGCTGCCCGTCAATACACGTCGCCCGTGTTCGCCAGGCCGGCCCCGTTCGTCACGCTCTCCGTACAACCCCCCTTCGTGTGAGCGCAAGTCCAAGCCGGCAGACGCCGACTAGGAGGGAGCAAAGGTTACAGAGCCGACAGCGGACTGAGACGTGGCTCAAGTCACCGCACCCGAGTCTCCGAGGAATGAGACAGACTTGAGTTGTCTAAGGCCCGGACTTGGCGCTCGATTTGGGACAAAGTATTTACGCGGGGCGAGAGCGACGGCAAACTGACGCCGTTTGTCTCTCAGCGTTTACGCCAAGATGACGCTTCTCTTCGCGGTCCTGACGGGCCTGCTGCTGGCGATAGGGTACGCCGTCGGCCTGTACTTCGGCGACCCGATACTCTTCGCGGGGCTCGCGCTCGTCCTCGCCGGCGTCTTCAACTTCGTCTCGTACTTCTACAGCGACTCCCTGGTGATACGCATGAGCAAGGCCAAAATCATACAGGAGAGCGAGAACCCGACGCTGTTCAGAGTGGTCAGGGACGTCGCCCAGAAGGCCGGCATTCCCATGCCTAGGGTGGGCATCGTCCAGTCCCAGCAGCCGAACGCGTTCGCGACGGGGAGGGGACCGAGCAAGGCGGTCGTCTGCGCTACCTCCAGCATCCTGCAGGTCCTGACCCCCGACGAGCTCGAAGCTGTGATAGGACACGAGATAGGGCACGTAGTCCACAGGGACGTCCTGATGTCCAGCGTGGCGGCCACCATGGCCGGAGCGATATCCTACATCGGGACCATAGCCATGTGGTCGATGTGGTTCGGCGGCGGGGGGAAGAAGAATGGCAACCCGCTGCTGCTGTTGGCGGCCATCGTGCTGATACCGATGGGGGCAACCTTCGTCAGACTGGGGATCAGCAGGGGGGACGAGTACAACGCAGACGAGTACGGGGCGAAGCTGACGCGGAACCCGGCAGGGCTGATCTCGGCACTGCAGAAGATATCGAACAAGGCGCAGACGAGGCCCATCTCCGGGAGGGGGAACGGGGGAGGCCAGGGACAGGGGCCGGCTCCGGCCACTGCCTCGCTGTGGATAGTCAACCCGTTCAGGGGGAGCTCTCTGATGGAGCTCTTCTCGACCCACCCATCGATGCCTCACAGGATAGAGAGGCTCAAGAAGGTAGGCCGCGAAATCAACGTGTACGTCCCTTAGCCGAAGGCCATCTTCAGGACCGCGAGTATCAGCCCGACCTCCAGAAGCTCGTCAGGCTGCTTCGCGCCCTCTTCCTTGGCAGGCGGCTGGCCCTGGTATGGCGTCGGCGACAGGCTAGGGAACATCGTGGAAGGGAAGAGCGCTGCGCTGTAGGCCGCGGTTGCGACGGCGGGGGCGGGGTGGAAGTACTGGGGAGCCGGCACGGCTGAGGGCGCCTCGGCAGAAGCGGCCTGCTGGGGGACCTGGGGGGTGATCCTCCGAGGTTGAGGGGCCGCGGGGGCAGGCTTCTTCACCTGGGACTTCGACGGGAAGATCAGGGAGAGCACCAGCAGGAGCCCGCCGAAGATGGACAGCAGGAGCTCTCCGAAGAGGGCCCCGACCAAGACGAGGAGAATCGCGAAGATCAGCAGGTTCCTGTTCGTTGCTATCGGGTAGCGAAGGGGTGTTGCGGCGTATTAAGGGTTGGTAGGTGGGCCGGGGCGGAATTGGACCGCCGACCTTGGCGCGCGGAGACTGCGCTTCGCCGTCTTCTGCCAGCTGGTGTCAGAGCTTGACGGGCAGACCTGACGTCCTAACCAGACTAGACGACCGGCCCTTGCCGGGCACGCCCCGCTTGACTACTTTTATGTTTAGCACGCGGTCTCCGGCCCGGCCGGGGTTGCGCTTCAATTAAATAGCCTGACGGCCACGTTCGGCCGACCTAGGGTGGTCGTCGACTCAGCGATACCGGAGTTCTACAAGCTGTCCTTCGAGAAGCGGATGGAGAAGGTCAGGGAGATGACTGGCCTCACCGAGGAGGAGGCCAAGGCGGTGTCGAACACCGGGGGGCTGCCGAGGCAGGCGGCCGACATGATGATCGAAAACGTCGTCGGCGGCATCACCATCCCACTGGGGATAGCGGTGAACTTCAGGGTCAACGGGAAGGACTACCTCGTCCCCATGGCCATCGAGGAGCCTTCCGTGGTGGCGGCCGCGAGCAACGCGGCCAAGATGGCCCGCGCGAAGGGGGGCTTCACTGTGTCCAACACCGGGCCGGTAATGATAGGGCAAGTCCAGCTGACCGGCGTGACCGACCCGTTCGGCGCCAGAACGAGGGTGCTCGCGCACCGCGAGAGGATCCTGAAGACGGCGAACGACCAGGACCCGATGCTCGTCTCGCTCGGCGGAGGGGCGAAGGACCTGAACGCCAAGGTGATCGACACCGTCAAGGGCCCGATGGTCATCGCCGAGCTGATAGTCAACACGGGCGACGCGATGGGGGCGAACGCCGTGAACACCATGGCCGAGGCCGTGGCCCCGATACTGGAGGAGGTGACGGGAGGGAAGGCGCTCCTGAAGATAATCTCGAACCTGGCAGACAGGAGGCTAGTCAGGGTGTCGGCGGTGTTCGAGAAGACGGCGCTCGGGGGAGAGAAGGTGGTCGACGGCGTCGTCCAGGCCTACGCCTTCGCCGAGGCGGACCCCTACAGGTGCTCGACGCACAACAAGGGCATAATGAACGGGGTGATCGCGGTGGCGATAGCGTGCGGCCAGGACATACGGGCGCTGGAAGCCGGGGCCCACAGCTACGCCGCGAGGACGGGCGCCTACAAGCCGCTCACGGTCTGGGAGAAGAACGGCGACGGCGACCTGGTCGGGACCCTCGAGATGCCCATGGCGGTCGGGCTGGTGGGCGGGGCCGCGAAGACCCACCCCGTCGCCAAGGCCGCGGTCAAGATACTCGGGGTGAAGACGGCCGTCGAGCTGGCCGAGGTGATGGGGGCGGTGGGCCTGGCCCAGAACCTGGCCGCCCTGAGGGCGCTGGCGACCGAAGGCATACAGAGGGGGCACATGAAGCTGCACGCGAGGAACATCGCGATATCCGCCGGGGCGACCGGGGCCATGGTCGAGGTCGTGGCCCAGCGGATGGTCAAGGAGAGGAAGGTCAGGTACGACAGGGCGAGCGAGATCCTGGCCGAGCTCAGAAAGAAGTAGCAGTTCTTTTACACCCTCCTGGCCGGGAGGGTCGTCTTGGCGGGAGATCTCGACGAGGGCTCCAAGTTCGTCCCCCGCAGCCCACTCCTGGCGGCCGCCGCCATCGCCGTGCTCCTGTTCTCGCTCCTGCTGCTTTCCCATGCCCTGGGCCTGTCGCTCTCGGGACTGTTCTGCGGCTCGTCAGGGTCCATCCTCTCGTCCGGGACACTCACCGCTTTCATCAGCGACTACGGGTACCTCAGCCTGTTCCTGCTTATGACGGCCGAGAGCGCCTCCGTCCCTATCCCCAGCGAGATCGTCCTCCCCTTGACAGGCTTCTTCGTGTCGGAAGGCGTGCTCGGGAGCCTCCCCCTGGCCCTCGCTGTGAGCACAGTCGGTGCCTTGGTCGGTGCCATGATCGACTACGTCCTGGCCAGGCAGCTCGGGAGGCCGTTCGTCGCAAGGGCGCTCCTGAAGGTCAGGGTCTCGCAGGCGGGCCTTGACCGCGCTGAGGCCTGGTTCGCGAGGTCGGGGCAGTGGACGGTCTTTGCGGCCCGGTTCGTCCCCCTCGTCAGGACCCTGGTGTCCTTCCCGGCGGGGCTGTTCAGGATGAGGCTCGGGACGTTCCTCCTGATGACATTAGCAGGCTGCGTCCTCTGGAACGCCATCCTGCTCTACGCGGGGTATGCCGCGGGGCAGTATCTGGGAACCTGCTCGGGGGCTGGGAGCTGGATAGTCACGGACGGGTTCTCGCTCGTCCTCGCGGGGACGGCAGTCGTCTATCTGGCATACTTCGCGGCAGGGGCGAGAGCGGGAGCGGCCAGGACCGTCAGTCGGACCGCATCGGCAGCTTGATCCCCTTCGTCCGCGCCGTCTTCAGCGCCAGCTCGTAGCCCGCGTCCGCGTGGCGCGCCACTCCCAGCCCCGGGTCGTTCGTGAGGGAAGCCTCTATCCTGCGGTCGGCCTCCGCGCTCCCGTCTGCCAGCACGGCCAGCCCCGCATGAATCGAGTACCCGATGCCGACCCCCCCTCCGTGGTGCACCGAGACCCATGAGGCCCCCGACACCGCGTTGAGAAGCGCGTTCAGGATGGGCCAGTCGGCGATCGCGTCGGACCCGTCCTTCATCCCCTCGGTCTCGCGGTACGGGGAGGCGACAGAGCCGGAGTCCAGGTGGTCACGCCCGATGACGATCGGCGCCGAAATCCTCCCGTCACGCACCATCCCGTTGATTATCTTCCCGAACCTCGCCCTCTCGCCGTAGCCGAGCCAGCAGACCCTGGCTGGGAGGCCCTGGAACCGCACCCTGTCGTGCGCCTTCGTGATCCAGCGCACCAGCGACTTGTTCCCGGCGAACTCCCTGACGACGACCTCGTCTGTGGTGTAGATGTCTTCGGGGTCCCCCGAGAGCGCCACCCAGCGGAAGGGTCCCCTCCCCTCGCAGAAGAGCGGCCTGATGTACTCCGGGACGAAGCCGGGGATCCTGAACGGGTCGGGCACCCCGGCGTCCTTCGCCATCTTCCTGATGTTGTTCCCGTACTCGAAGGTCACCGCCCCGTCCCGCTGGAAGCGCAGCATCGCCCTGACGTGCTTGGCTATCGACGCCATCGACCGCTCGAGGTACGCCTTCGGGTCGGACTCCCTCAGGTCACTCGCCTCGGACGGGTCGAGCCCCTCCGGGATGTACCCTCCTAGAGGGTCGTGGGCTGCCGTCTGGTCGGTGACGACATCCGGGCGGAACCCGGACCTGGCGAGCCGCGGCAGGACCTCGGCGGAGTTCCCTAGCAGCGCGACCGAGACCGCCCTCTTCTCGGCGGCCGCCGCCTTCACCGTCTCGACGGCCTCGTATGGGTCTTCCGTCATGGTGTCGCAGTACCCCTTGTCCAGCCTGCGCTGGATGGCCCGCCTGTCGGCTTCGACCACCAGAGCTACCCCGTCGTTCATGGTCACCGCGAGTGGCTGGGCCCCGCCCATCTCGCCGAGCCCCGAGGTCAGCACCACCCTGCCCTTCAGCGAACCCCTGAAGTGGCGGGAGGCGACCGCCGCGAGTGTCTCGTAGGTCCCCTGCAGTATCCCCTGCGTCCCGATGAACATCCAGCTCCCTGCTGTCATCTGCCCGTACATGGTGAGCCCCCTCTCCTCGAGCTCCCGGAAGTAGCCCCAGTCAGCCCACTTCGGGACGATCATCGCGTTGGTGATCAATACCCTGGGCGCCGTCGGGGACGTCCGGAAGATCCCCACCGGCTTTCCCGACTGGACGATGAGCGTCTCGTCGTTGCCGAGCGACCTCAGCGAGCGCACGATGGCGTCGAACTCGGGCCACCCCCGGGCCGCCCTACCGGTCCCGCCGTAGACAATCAGCTTCTCGGGGTCCTTGGCGACCTCAGGGTCGAGGTTGTTCATGAGCATCCTGAGTGCCGCCTCCTGGTGCCATCCTCTGCAGGAGATCTCGGAACCGCGCGGCGCCCTGACTACGTGTCGCTGCACAGGCGGACGAACCCCTGTTGCGATATAAGAGTTCGAGACGGAGATGGTCGCCTCTATCCAAGTCACCGGCCGAACCCTTATCACGGAAGGACCAACGCAGCGTGCTGGTTGCAGGTTGCGGAGGCTCGCCCTAGTGAATGCCGGGGAGTTGGTGACGTGTTCGGGGGGAGGGGACCCTCCGGGACTTGATGCCATTGAGGACGGAGCCCTACTCGCGGTGGGCGGCAGGGTGGCCTGGGTCGGGACTACGAAGGAGTTCAGGCGGAAGGGGATCAAAGTAGACGCGGTAGCCGACGCCCATGGTCGACTGGTGACGCCTGGCTTCGTCGACCCCCACACGCATCTCGCCTTCGCCGGAAGCAGGGAGGACGAGCTCGAGAGGAAGGCCCGAGGGGAGACCTATTCCAGCATACTGAGGTCTGGGGGAGGCATCCTGCGGACCACGCGGGAGACGCGAAGGGCGTCGTTGCGGTCGATTGCGGCGCAGTCGGGAGATAGGCTTGGACAGCTCGTCAGGAACGGCGTCACCACGGTGGAGGTGAAGACAGGTTACGGGGGGGACTTGGCCGGCGAGGTCAAGCTGCTGCGGGCGATCCGCCTCCTCGGCAGGGGCGGGGGGATAGACGTCGAGGCTACCTTCATGGGGCTGCATGCGACTCCGGCGGGTTTCAGCGCAGCGGAGTACCTCAGGTATGTGCTGGGAAAGGTCCTCCCTGCGATCTCCGCGATGCAGGACAAGCCAAGGTTCTCCGACTGCTTCTGCGAGCGGGGCGTCTTCACTGCCGCCGAGTGCTCGAAGTACCTGCAGGCCTCGAGGAAGGCCGGCCTAGCCCTCAAGGTCCACGCCGACGAGTTCTCCGACTCAGGAGGAGCGTCCCTGGCGGCCGAGATGGGCTGCGTCTCCGCAGACCACCTGGGGAAGAGCGACGCGGAGGGGCTCCGGGAGATGGGCAAGAGGAACGTGACCGCTGTCCTTCTGCCGATGACCTCGTCCTACTCCGGCATCGGGTTCGCTGACGCGAAGGGAATAGCCGCCGCCGGGTGCACGCTTGCGCTCGGGACAGACCTCAGCCCCAACTCATGGGTCGAGTCCCCGCAGCTCGTCATGGGGCTGGCCTGCACGGCGCTGAGGATGACCCCCGCGGAGGCGCTTCTTGCCTTCACAGCGGGGGCCGCCAAGGCCCTGCGCAGGGACGACGTGGGGAACCTGCGGGTCGGCAGCAAGGCCGACTTCGTGATACACTCCCTCCCGAACCACCGCTTCCTCCCCTACAGGGTAGGGGGAAGGTACGTCGAAGCGGTCTTCAAGGAAGGGAGGCGGCTGGCGCTGAACGAGGCTTCCTAGGCTACTCGCCCTGACGCGACCGCCGAAGCCAGCTCCTCAATCTCGTCCGACATCGACCTGTCCCCCTTGAGGAGCGGGGAGACCTTCCTGACCTCCCGCAGCGCCGCGGCCCCCCTCTTGGACACCCCGGAGACGTCCTCGCCCAAGGCGTTCGACGCGCAGATCAGCTCTATCGCGAGCATCCTTGAGATGTTGCGGGCGACCGCCGAGGCCTTCAGACCGGCGTTCACCCCATGGCTCGCGTGGTCTTCTATCCCCTCGGAGACGTCGGCCGGGTAGGCCGAGACCGGGGTAATCTCCTTGCTGTTCTCGGCTGCGAGGGCAGTCGCCGTGTACTGGAGGATCATCAGGCCCGACTCGAGCCCCGGCTTCTTCGTCATGTACTTCCTCTCTGCCGGAGCCTTCGAGAGGAGGACCCCCGTCCGTGCCAGGGACATGACCCCGAGGTAGGACAGCGCGAGGGCCATCAGGTCCAGCCCCATCGCCACCGGCTGCGCGTGGAAATTCCCGCCGTGGAGCACAGACCCGTCCTCGAGGAGGACCGGGTTGTCGGAGACCGAGTTCATCTCCGCGACGGTCAGGCGTTCGGCGAACTCGACGGCGTCGTGGAGAGCGCCGTGGACCTGGGGGGCGCACCTGATCGAGTAGGGGTCCTGGGGTATGGGGGACATCCTCAGCCGCTCGCTCCCCCTCAACAGAATCAGTATCTCCTTCGCAACAGCCCCCTGTCCCTTGTCCCTCTTCATCTCCATCAGCCGGGGGTCGAAGGCCTGCGAGCACGCTCCGACCGCCTCGGCAGTCAGGGCGACGGCGAGGTTCGCGGCGTGCAGCAGGGCCTTCCCGCTCGCGACGGTCACGCACCCGAACGACGTGGTGAAGCACGTCCCGTTCACGAGCGACAGGCCGGACTTCGCGTGGAGGTCTATCGGCTTGAGTCCGACGGAGGCCAGGGCCCTGGAGGCGGGGACGCACGACCCCTTGTACTCGGCCTTGCCTTCCCCTATCATCGTCAGGGCCATGTGCGCGGACGGGACCAGGTCCCCGGAGGCGCCCAGGGAGCCGAACTCCGGCACGTGGGGGACGACCCCCCGGTTGAGCAGCTCCACGATGAACTCGGCTATCTCGGGGCCGACCGCGCTGTTGCCGCTCAGCAGGCTGTTGAGCCGGACCAGCATCGCCACCTTGACCACGTCTTCCGGCATGTGCTTCCCGACCCCGGCAGCGTGGCTCCTGACCAGGTTGACCTGGAGCTTCTTGATCTCCGACTTGCCGACGCTCCTGTTCGAGAGGGAGCCGAACCCGGTGTTCACCCCGTAGACGACCTCGCCGTTGTCGAGCTTCCTGTCCAGGAGGGCGCGGAACCTCGCCATCCTCGCCAGGCTGTCGCGGTCGAGCCTTACCTTGGCTCCGTGCGCCACTGCGACGGCGTCTTCAATCGTAAGAGAGCGTCCATCGAGAACTACGGTCACGGAGGAGGCACCCGCTGGGCGGCCGGTTAATATGCTCACACGCGTTCGGCAGGGCGGCGGCCACCTGTGAGGCGAGATGCGAGTTATCCCCCGGCCAGGTACCACGACCCTGTCGACAGGAGGCTGACCCAGATCATCAAGGCGAGCAGGGACGCGAAGAGCAAGGCGGTCAACCTGCTGGGCATCCCGTACGACGGGGCGGTGCTGGGCAGGAAGGGAGCGGCGAAAGGTCCGGCGGAGATAAGGCGGGCCCTGTCGTTCTTCTCCAACTACGACGTCGAGTCCGGTCTCGACCTGCTCGGGCTGCGGGCTTTCGATGTGGGAGATTTGGTCCCGAGGCGAGGGGGGGTAGCTCAGGTCCAGGCTGAAGTGGAACGGGCTGTAGGGCGGGAGCTCGAGCCTGACTCCCTTCTGATTCTGATCGGAGGGGACAACAGCATTTCACTTCCGGCGCTCCGGGCCTATGCCGGGCGGTTCGGGAGGATAGGCCTGGTGGTCATCGACTCGCATCTGGACCTGAGGGGGAAGATAGGCGGGAACCCTACCAGCGGCTCATCGTACGGCCTCGCGATTGGGACGATCCCGACGCTGGACCCGGCCAGGGTGGTGGAGATGGGCATGCACGGGTTCCTCAACTCGAAGCGGTATGCCGAGAAGGCGAATCGGCTGGGAGTGACGGTTATCGGAGCCGCCGTGGTCAGGGAGGAGGGTCCGGAAGCAGCGGCGAAACGTGCGTTCGAGACGGCGTCTGACGGGGCGGACGCGGTCTACCTCAGCGTGGACATGGACTCCGTGGACCTCGCGCAAGTATCCGGCGTCAGCGCGCCCAGCGTAGGGGGGCTCAGCGCGTCGGAAGTCGGGGCGATGGTCAGGGTGGTCGCGCGGAGGAAGGAGGTAAAGTGCGCTGACGTCGTCGAGACGGCTCCAGACCTGGACCCTTCGGGCAGGTCTCAGATCGTCGCGGCTACATGCGTCGTGAGCATGATGGCTGGGTTCGCAGAGCGAAGGAAGCGGCTGTAAGTTATATCTCCCCCTGGGGCGGGGCGGGTTCGGTGCGGTGGTCGTCTAGCCTGGTCCAGGACAGTAGCCTGCCACGCTACTAACTCGGGAGACCCCTCGAAAGGGTCCGGGAGTTCAAATCCCGGCCACCGCATTCACTTACTGATTTCGAAGCTATCCTACCTTTGTCCCTGCTGCTATGCCCTTGTCCGGCGACAGCAACGAGACGCTGGTTTCGTCATAGGCAGCCAGGAGCATGCACTGGGACTCGACCCCAGCGACCTGCTTCGGCACGAGGTTGACAACCGCCACGACGACCTTCCCCTGCAGCTCCTCTTTCGAGTAGTAGGCTTTGATCCCCCCGACGCACTGCATGGTCGTCCCGCCGAAGTCTATCTGAAGCTTGTACATCGGCTTGCGAGCGGCCGGGATGTCTTCGACGGAGAGGACCTTCCCGACCCTGATGTCCGCCTTTGCAAACTCGTCGATTGAGATTGACACGGCCGCCCGAAACGGGCTGCTCGCGGAATTAAGCCTTAAAGAGAGCGGAGGACGGAGCCGCAGAAAAGCGGGCCGGTAGTCTAGTCTGGTAGGATACCCCCTTGGCACGGTTTGACCCCAAATTGGGGGAGGTCGGGGGTTCGAGTCCCCCCTGGTCCACCTAATCGCACCCTCCCGCTCCCGAAAGTTCGACGAGTTGTCCCTGTGTCATCTAGTGGAGGCCGGACTCCGGATGCCTCGACCTCGGGAGCCTTGCCACGATCCCCACGGCCGCGAACAACAGGATTCCTGCCAGGATGAACGTGGTGCCAAAACCCAGCGAGACCGAGATAAATCCCGATGCGAAGGACCCTGCCATCGCGGCGATGCCTACTACCGCGCTGTAGACCCCCAGGGCCGCACCAGGGTTCCGCCTCTGGACGCTGTTGAACATCATGGTGTTGGAGGAGGTGTAGTACAAGGCGAAGGCCACCCCTGAAGCAAGGGGGTAGAGCACTATAGCCGGGACGAAGAAGAGAGGGCCGGC
>JASHUK010000035.1 GCA_030040055.1 Nitrososphaerales archaeon
CAGCGACGACCGTCCACGCCCCTAGCAGGAGGAGCAGCAGCGCGGCGGTCTGCTCCCAGGTCTTCGCGTAAGGGAGCCCGAAGAGCCCCGCGGCGACAGACACCAGGATGGCGAGTATGGCGCCAACCCCCCAGCTCAGCTTCATCAGGACCCCGCCGGCCCACGGGTGAATATTAAGGTTCGATCTCAGGACGCGACGGCAGGAGGTCCAGCCTCCCCCTGCAGGCTCCTCTCGATCTCCGCCCCGAGCCGCAGGAGGGTCCCCTCCTCGAACGGCCTGGCGAACAGCTGTGCACCAGCCGGGAGCCCTCCGACAAGCCCCATGGGCAGGGACAGCGCCGGGAAGCCCAGGACGTTCAGAGGCAGCGTGAGCCGGTTCAACGTCGAGTAGACGGGCCGACTCGACCCGCCGACCTCTACGTCCCTTGTGCCTAGAGGGGGAGCCGTGATCGGAGTGCAAGGTGACAAGACGGCGTCGAGCCCGTCCATCGTCGCGAGGGCGCGCTCCATCAGCCCTGGCCTCGCGTTGACGGCGTTGACGTAGTCGACTGCCTTGACCGCCCTTCCGAGCTCCAGGAGCTCCTTCACGTCAGCCCCATAGAGCTCGGGGACCGCGTCGAGCCAACGCAGGTGGAACGCGGTCGCCTCGGCGCGCCTGATCGGGGGGAACAGACGGGACGCCTCCTCCGTCTCAGGCATGTCGACCTCAGCCAGGTCCCAACCCAGCTCGCTCAGGCGCCCGACGAACGAATCCAGCGCCCGGCCCACCCCTGGCGAGACACCTTCCCTGAGGTAGCCCTTCGCCACCCCTAGCCTGACCCTCCCTCCCTTCTCGCGGACTGCCGACAGGTAGTCCGGGACTGCGGTCGCGGAAGTGGTGACATCCTGCTGCTCCCCTCCTGCAATAGCCTGGAGCATGATGGCGGCGTCCGTGCAGCTCGCGGTGAGCGTCCCCACCGTGTCGAACGTAGGGGCGAGGGGGATGACCCCGAGGCGGCTGACCCGGCCGTAGGTCGGCTTCAGCCCGACGACGCCACAGAGGGAGGCGGGGATCCTGACCGAGCCCGCGGTGTCTGTCCCGAGCGCCCCTGCCACCATGCCGAGCGATGTGGCTGCTGCCGACCCCCCGCTCGAGCCGCCCGACACCCTCGTCGGGTCCCACGGGTTGCGGACGCTCCCGTAGTGAGGGTTCTCCGAAGTCACGCCACAGGCGAACTCGTGCAGGTTGGTCGTCCCCACTATGACCGCTCCGGCGGCCTTCAGCCTCCTGACGGCCGGCGCGTCGTACTTCGCGACGTTGTCAGACAGGATATTCGAGCCCGCGGTGCAGCGCACCCCTTCGATGTACACGATGTCCTTGACGGCGACCGGGACGCCGTCGAGCGGGTCGATGGGCTTCCCCTCTTCCATCCTCCTCGACGACGCCTTCGCAGCTTCCATCGCGGACTCGGGCAGGACGGTGATGAAGCAGTTGAACCTGGGGTTCAGCGCGCCGATGCGCGCAAGCGCGGCCTTCGTGACTTCCGTCGGGGTGGCAGAGTTGCTGCGATAGGCCTCCTTCAGCTCGGAGATCGTCTTCGGGGGCATCTGGTCACCGCTCACTCCGGGTACTCCTGCAGCTACTCCCATCTGTGGAAGGCAGGGTGCCCTTCCTTCACGGCCACGAAGGTCCCGCTCATCGTCGCCCTCTCCTTGCCGTCTGCTTCCACCTTCCCCGCGACCGACACCTTGTCCCCGTCGACGCCGACCGGCCAGCAGGTTATTCGCCAGTTCGTCTTCATCGGCGTCGGACGGAGGAACCTCACGGTGTACTCGGCTGTGACGGTCCCTGGGGGCTTGGGGAGCGCCCTCGTCCTCATCAGTGTGTAGGCCGCGGTCCAGTTCCCGTGGCAGTCAAGCAGCACGGAGACGATCCCTCCGCTAGCGAAGTCGGAGAAGGCGGCGTGCTGTGGTTCTGGGTACCAGTCCGCCACAAGCCTCTCCCCTTCGGGGATGCTCTTGATCCTCAGACCCTTCTCGTTCTTGGGGCCGCACCCGAAGCAGATGCTGTTTGGAGCGAACTCGTCCTGCAGGCTACGCGTCACTTCTGCGTCCCTCCAGGACCTACCGGCGCGTGGACGGCTCTGTGGAGGTTCGGTCCGTCCGACGTGGGTGTCCCGTCCAGCCCCCAGCTCCACGAGATCCTGGGGGCGACTTTGATGTACTTCGCCGCCCCGAACCTGCCGTCCCTCTCGACGATCTCTCCTGTGCCGTGGATGCGTATCCCCCTCGGCTTCCATGACCCAGACCCGGCAAGGTCGTCAAGGGCCAGTGCCACCTTTCTGGCGCCGTCCCTCACGTTCTTGAACTTCCTCGTGGTCTCGTTCCAGCGCCCTCCCACGTAGAAGAACTGCCCGTCGAACTCGAAGCCCACCGGCGCCACATCAGGCTGTCCCGACTTCGACACCGTCGCTATCCGGATGAGCTTCTGCTCCGAAATGAAGTGGCGCTCGGCGTCAGAGAAGCCAACGCCGCTCGCCTCAGGTGCTTTCGCGCTGTCCAAGACTGGCGAAGCGGCCGGCCGTCGCTATTTAGTCTGTCCCCGGGGACGGACGCCGGCATGGGCAGGCTGGCTCATGTCGGCGACAACCGGGGCCTTGCCGAG
>JASHUK010000036.1 GCA_030040055.1 Nitrososphaerales archaeon
GACGCGATGCCGGACTTCTGGAAGGGTCTGCGCATCAGGACCTTCGTCGAGAAGCACTCGGACGCCGACTTCACTTCTGGCCTGGAGACTGCAAAGGAAGGGGAAGACTTCCGCGTCTTCGGTCAGAATAGGTTCCGACGACACAGATAGCCTGCCCGTCTGGCCAAGAATCCACTCCTCGCCAGGGCTGCTTCTGGCCGGAACGGAGCACTCGGCTCGCGCCCAGAAATATTACATATGTTATGGTTAAATAATTACATATGTTATGGCGGCCCCATGAGCACAGAGCCGCCTCAGGGGCCAGCCGACGGTGGAGCCGCGCCGCCTGCCGGAGCACCCAGGCGCTCCGGCTTCGACATGAGGCAGGTCGCCCGTACGGTCGTGATCATTGTGGCGGCCGTGGCCATCGCAGCCGTCCTGGTGTGGCAGGGGATTGCGGTCGCGGGCAACCCGAACCCGACAAAGGGGACGCCCTTCCCGATAGCAGCCCTCGACATCGCCGTCCTCGTGAACCGCGAGGGACTGGAGTCCATCCTGGTCCTGGCAGCCCTAGTCGCGGGCCTGAAGGGGAAGGACTACGGGTACACGCGCCCGGTCCAGCTGGGAGCGTCGCTCGGCTTCTGCGCCGGAATAGCCTCCTGGTTCGTCGCGATCACCGTGGTCGGGAGCCTGACGGCCAGCTACGGCGCCCTCGCCGTCCAGGCGGCGACGGGCATGTTCGCGGTCGTCGTGCTCCTTATCGTGATGAACTGGTTCTTTCACGGGGTGTACTGGTCAGGCTGGATCAACATGCAGACGAAGGCGAAGAGGTCGCTGGTCGCGGAGGCGCAGCAGACCGGCAAGAACACGCGCCGCGTCCTCCTCGGCCTCGTGGTGCTCGGCTTCGCCTCGGTATACCGGGAGTCGGTCGAGGTCGTCCTCTTCCTGCAGAGCTACTACATTTCGGTCGGTCCCACGGTAGTCTACTACGGCGCCTCGGCGGGGCTCGTCCTGACGGTCGCGGCCGGGTACCTGACCTTCCTCGGGCACAGGCACCTGCCTTACAAGAAGATGATGGTCGCGACGGGCGCCATGCTCACCGGCGTGCTGTTCGTCATGGTCGGAGAAGAGGTGAACGAGATGCAGCTCGCGGGGTGGATAGGGACGACCAACATCCCTGCCCTCCAGGGTACCCCCGCATGGGCGGGACTGTGGTTCTCGATCTTCCCCAACGTCCAGACCTTCTTGGGGCAGGCCGCGGCCCTCCTCCTGGTCGGGGGAGCGTACTTCGTGTCCAAGCGAAGGGTTGCCAAGCTCTTCAGCGGCCGGCCGGTCGGTTGACACTTCTTTCGCTCCGGAGAGCGGCCGCCCCGTCAGTCCGCAGACCACATGTCTCCGTGGCGCCGCCGCTGCAACTGTTTAAACGCCCTAGACGGGGCGCCGTTTCGCGATGTCAGGAAGCGGCAGGCTGTCGTCCCTGCTCGCCATAGCGCTCCTCCTCTGCTCGTCGACCGCCGCGGCTGCCGCCGGGTCCCTCCCACCGGGGAACTCGTCCTTCAGCTTCGCCCTCGGCCAAGGGCAGCGGGAGCACCAGTTCATCGAGGCCTACTCAAACACGACCGTCGCTTACAGGGCCAGAAGCACGATAGCGGTGTCGGTGGCGCTGATGACCCCGTCCGAGTTCCGTGACCTGAAAGCCGGGAACGGCTCGATCTCAGAATCGCTGGCGGACGGCAACGGCACGAACATACAGGAGGACGTCCACGTCGAGGCCGGTTCCTACTACATAGTGGTCCTGGCCTACGCAGGCAGGGCCACAGGAGCGGTCTACTACGCCCTCTATCCCAACGACCCGCTGGAGACCGGCCCCCTGAGCCCCCCGGAGCCCACGGGGATCGCCTCCTTCGGGCTCTCCAACCAGTCCGGAGCGATTCTGCCTTATGCGGTGAACTCGACCGACGTGGTGGGCCTGGCCTCCGTGTCCGCCCTCGAGGCATACAACGCCAGCGGTTGGTCCGACCAGTCCAACCCGTCCGGGACCACGCTCCAGCTGAACACGATCCTTGTCGTGAACGAGGCAGACGGAAAGAGCCAGGTGTACTGGTGCCAGAACACCCCCGACTTCGTGACGGCTTCGTCCGTGGTGGCGATGTCCGACAACCTGTGGAACTTCAGCACCACCGGCGTTCTCTCCAACGCGTCGGTCACCTCCCAGGGCGACGAGGGGACGGTGTCCACGTACCAGCAGAACGGCACCCAGTACTACTACAACTACGAGGGGGACAACGCGACGTACACGCTCCCGCTCGGCATGGCCGTCATGATCAACGCCACCACGGAGCCTGGGACGGGGGTGCTGGTGCAGTTCGGCGAAAGGTCGACCGGAGGCGGGCACGACGCCTCCGTCGGAGGCTGGTTCGACAACGTCACCATCCACGACTCCGGGGCCAAGAGCGCCTACTTCCTCACCGACGGCAACGCCACCACCCCGGCTGGGCTCTTCTACGACACCGAGCTGGTGTGGGCGGGGGAGAACAACGGAGAGTCGACCAACTTCACGCAGATGAACTCCACCCTTGGGCTCTTCTACGCCAACGGCGACTCATCCACGCTGTCGCCCTTTCCCTCATACTTCAGCTTCGGCTACGACATCGCGGAGGGGGCGGACAACCTGAAGATGTCGTACCTGGGGAACGGGGAGGCAAGGGCGGCCACCGGGACCCCGAGCTACGCCTACCTGGGCGCCGCCTCAGGGACGTATCCTTCCCTCGCGGTCGAGGCCTCGCTCGGCTTCCCCGGCGTGCGGGTGACCACCACGACCACCGGGACGACGTCGTCATCGACGACCTCTCAGACCTCCTCGGTCTCGACCGTGGCCACGACGAGCACGACCTCGCAGGCCACCAGCTCCACCACCTCCATCGTCACGAGCACGACGGCCTCCTCTGGCGGGACCGCCTCGGCCTCGAGCTCCAGCCGGACCACGGGCTCCTCGACATCCTCCTCCAGCGCGAAGGAAGGAGGGGTCCCGGAATTCCCATACCAGTCTTGGGCGGCGGCCTGCCTGGTGCTCGTGCTGGCCGTTTCGTACGTGAGCGCGAGACGACGCTTGACGCGAGAGCGCCCGGGCAGCTCGCGGGCGTGACCACCGACCTGCCAAGCGCTAAAGCCACGCATGCCGGGCCTCCTGGGCTGTCACTCGCCGATTCAGGCTCCCGACGTCTCGACGAGCCCCGCTCGAAATCATCGACGGGCCGGTCTCGGTCAGGTGAGGCCCTTCCCGCCAACAACCTCTCAGGAGGAGCCTGACGGCCGCCCCTCAAGGAGGGGAAGGGCCTCTGCAATCAGCGCGCGACCGCCGGAAGAGACAGGCTAGCGTCCTGTGATTCCCTTCCGCTCCAGACTTCGAAGACCTGCACGGCCGCAGGGTCCTCGGGCTTCCTGCAAACAACGTACATGAGGCAGCCCTCGACGTCCTCCATGAGCTCGGTGGCCTGCAGCAGGCGGGAGACCGGCTCCTCTTCCCCGCCCGCTCTGGCTCGAAAGACTCCCTGATATCCAAAGCTCGGCGTCATGGGAGGTTGACTCGGCGCAACAGCTCCATGAAGCGCGGGTCCTCTCGCATCACGTTGAGGATGGGCCACTTGTTGTACCAAACCAGGCCGGGGTCCCGCTCTTCGAACGACTTCTCCGCCCACCTGTAGCCTTCGGTCCGGTCGCCGAGGAGGTAGTAGATGGCCCCGGTAGTGAAAGAGGACGCGAACCCCTTGTATTCGCTCTTCAGGATGTTGGCGAGGACCTCTCTCGCGCTCTCCGGCTGCCCCGCCGCTGAGCAGATCAGCGCCTGGAAGGTCCGGAAGTAAGCCTCGTCGGCTGCGCCCGGCACGACCACCGCGTTGGCTAACTTGACCGCTTCTTCCTTCTTGCCTTCGAGAAGGTCGACCATGGCCAGTCCAAAGGCCCCCTTTGCGAAGTCCGGGTTCTCCCCCAGCGCCTTCCCGTACAGTTTCCGCGCCTCCACGTTGTTGCCTGACATCGAGCAGACCAGACCGTAGAACGAGGAGACGAAGGGGTTCACCGGGTCGAGTTCCAGGGCCCTCTTCGACTCGGAAAGTGCCTCGTCGAACCTCCCTAGCATCGCTAGGAACCTGCCGTACATCTGGTGGGCCAGAGCGAGGCTCGGCATGATGGATATCGCCTCCCTGAAGCTAGCCTCAGCCTCGGGCCAGTTCCAGTCATACTGGTGCGCGACCCACCCCTTCACGACGTGGGCCTCAGCCAGGCGGGGATTGAGGGAGAGTGCTTTG
>JASHUK010000037.1 GCA_030040055.1 Nitrososphaerales archaeon
CCCTATGCCTACGAGGTGTTCAGAGGCTACTACAATCTGACTGACGTTTCGACGGGCCAGAACGTGCTGCGTACCATTGATCCTGGTTGCATCAGCATAGGCCGGCCCACCACCACCTTCAGCTTCCCTCCGAAGTCGAGTTGCGTGTACTGGTGTACCTTTGGCCAACTCTACGCCACGGACGGCGGCACGGGGAAGCAAGGGGACGTCTACATCGGCGGTATAACCTCGCTCTGGAGCAGCCAGCCTGGGGTCTACACGATGGTAGCGGGGGACGAATGGGGGGCCCTTGTGATCTTGCACTTCTCGGTGGTACCAGACGGCCCCAGTCCCACCTGACTGGCCCGGCCCGAGTCCTGTACGGATGGGAAGAACCTCAAGGGGGAGCCCTGCACATTGTTTTTGAGGGACGACTGACTCGCTTTCGGCGTCCGTTGGCGGAGAAAAGGCGCAGACTCGCGGCCATCATGTTCACTGACATGGTCGGCTACACCTCGCTCGGCCAGAGGGACGAGAACCTCTCGCTCGCGCTCGTGAAGGAGCAGAGGAACGTGGTGAGGCCAATCCTAGCGAGACACGAAGGGAGGGAGGTGAAGACGGTCGGGGACGCCTTCCTGGTCGAGTTCGCGAGCGCGCAAGACGCGGTGAACTGCGCCGTAGAGATCCAGAACGGCATCCAAGAGCTGAACCTAGGCCGGCCGAAGGACAGGGAGATCAAGCTGCGGATAGGAATCCACCTGGGAGACGTCGTCCACGAGGGGACGGACGTGGCAGGCGATGCCGTCAACGTCGCGTCGAGGATCGAGCCCCTTTCGCCTCCAGGAGGCGTCTGCGTCAGCGCCCAGGTCTTCCAGAGCGTCGTCAACAAGGTGGACTGCAGGTTCGAGTCCATAGGGGTCCCGGCGCTCAAGAACGTGAGCGTCCCCGTCGAGGTCTACCGCGTCGCGGGGCTTGGGGAGGCCCCTACCATGCCGGCGCCGAGGGGGATCCCCCCGAAGCAGAGGGTGGCGGTACTCCCGCTGAGCAACTTCAGCCCGGACCCTGACGACGGATACTTCGCCGACGGGATGACCGAGGAGCTCATCGACAAGCTCGCCCAAGTGAAGAGCCTCAGGGTCATCGCGAGGACCTCGGTGATGGGATACAGGAAGAGCGACCGCAAGGCGTCCGAGATAGGGCGGGAGCTGGGCGTAGGGACGCTGGTCGAGGGCAGCGTCAGGAAGGCGGGGAGCCGGGTGAGGATCACCGTCCAGCTGATCGAGGCCGCCACGGAGGAACACATCTGGTCGAGCACCTACGACAAGGAGCTCGACGACGTCTTCGCCATCCAGACGGAGATAGCGTCGAGGATCGTGGGGCAGATCGAAAGTTCGATCTCCGGACCTGGTCCTGAGCAGCCGGAGCAACTCCAGCATCCTGGCGACTCCGCGCCGCACTCCACCAAGGACATGGAAGCCTACACAGCATTCCTCAGGGGGAGAAAGCTCCTCAACGACAGGAAGTCCGAGGTGACCATCAGGCATGCCCTGAGGCTGTTCGAGGACGCCGTCAGAAGGGACCCCTCCTTCTCCAAGGCCAGGGTGGGAGTCGCGGAGTCGCTTCTCTGGCTCTCCACGGAAGGGGAGGCCAGCCGCGCAGAGTCGGTCGAGAGGGCCAGGAGGGAGCTTACTGAAGCCTTGAGAGTGGACGGCGACCTGGCCGAGGCTCACTCCGCCCTGTCAGGCCTGATGCTGGGCGAGGACGACATGGTCGGCAGCGAAAGGGAGGCTCGCAGGGCGATGGAGCTCAACCCCAGCCTGTCCGACCCTTACAGGTGGCTGGCCCAGATTGCGGCCGGCGAAGGGAGGATCGACGAGGCGGTCCGCATGCTGGAGGCCGCTCAGGCGGTCGACCCGCTCGACCTCAACGTGATCGCGTTCCTCGGGCGCGCTTACGCGTACTCCGGAAGGGAGGCGGACGCGCTCTCTCACTGGGAGAGGACGAAGACCCTGGTCACCTACAGGACGAACGCGCACCTCGCCGAGTACTACATCGGCAAGGGAGACTACGCCCGGGCCGCGGAGGCGGTCGCGGAAATGGAACGCCTCGGGCCGGAGCGGGTGTGGACGTTCACCTATCGCGGGGTCCTCGCGGCTCGCACGGGAGACAGAGACACGGCATGGAGGATGATAAGGCTCCTGCAGAAGAAGGCAGAGGGAGGGGAGCTCACCGTCTTCCTCGAAGGGTTCGTCCACTTCGCGCTGGGGGACATCGACGCCTTCGTGGAGTGCCTCGAGAGGGCGTTCGACCTGCACAGCCTGCCCCTGCTCGAGCTGATGTACTCCCCTCTGTATGCGCCTGCGAGGAGTGACCCGAGGGTCGCGGCCATGATAGAAAGGCAGATGGCCCTTCGGACTCCCCGCGAGAAGTCGCCGGGCTGAAATGCTCTCGCAGTTGCATCTCTCCCGACGGAGAGGGAGGTGGACACCCCTGCTAGGCCGCCCCGAACCCCACCGCGCCGACTTCCCTTCCTTCTGGGCACAGACAGCCTCAGGTGGTCCGGTTCTCTCCACTACCACTCTTCGAGCGACCCGGCTTGCCCGGTCTGGGCCTCAAGGACCGTTTCAATCGATGGAGCAGTTCCCTCACTCCGGCTCTCTCACTTTCTTTGCCGAGGTAAATCCAGTCGATTCGACCCCCTTGCGCCTTCGCCAGCAGGTAGGCCTGCTCGAAGTCTGTCGGGACACCCCAGAGCTTCGCGGAGGCAAGCCTCTTCAGAACAAGGTCCTCTATGCCGATGACAGTGGCAGGGCCGTATGGAGTTGTGAGCGTGGTGACCCTTTCATGCGAGCCGTTTAGCTCCGTTTCCCACCATGTCGACGGCGAGGCCGAGCTCGTCGTTGACCCAGCTCCTCAACCCTCCTCGAACCTTCAACTCTTCAAGACCTCCTTGAGCAGCGCGACATCGTAGACGACGTCCATGTCTCCGGTTCTGAGCACGCCGTTCAGGTAGACTTCGATCGCGGAGCCGCCCACAAGCACAGGCCTCGGGCTCGTCTTGGGGAGACTGGAAGTGAGGAGCGCGATGAACCAGTCGCGACCTCAGTTGAGCCGAACTCGCCCTGCCAACCGGGCCTACCTCGAAGCCGAGCTTGTGTCCAACGTGAGGTTTCAAAGAGGGACTCGAGTCTGATGCCGCATTTACTCGAAGCCCCAAATTGGGAAATTCCTCCCGCCGCCGGCTGCGAACGGGATCTAGTTGGCCGCACTAGAGCAATGGCCTATCTTGAGGCTTCTTCCGCTGTCATAGCCCGTAGGATAGCCCAGCGAAGACGACCTCCCCTGTGGGAGACAACCGAATCCGGTGCCACCGGGAATCAAAGGTCTCCCCCCTGCAGGCCCGTATCCTGAGGTACTGTTCGATTCGTCCACCTTCTTCCTGGGCCTTGAAGTCGATTATCCCGTCGCAGAAAGCCTCGAACTGGCTGTAGAAGCTGTCGGAGTATGCCCCCCTAACAACGGAGTGGAGATCCGAAAGCCCGAGCTTCCGGACATAGGGAGCGGTCCGGGTTCGATGGTGCTCGAAGACGCTCTTCTCGTCGTTGAACTGAACCAGCACGGAAGTATTGTCGTCGATGTGGAGCCTTCCCCGGTCGGCATCATCATATCCCTCTGCCAGTTCTTCAGATTCGAGCTGCTCCCAGTCACTCATCTTAAGGGATGAGTTGTCCCTAAGTTCGCCAGGCGTGGTTCGCCCCGGATCTAATGGCCCCCCGTAGCTCGTCTGGGTTGTGTAGCTGTCCCAAATCCTGAAGGTGTCATGAGCCTCGAGCTCCACAATTCGATGGTCCAGCGCAGCGAGCTGCCTGCGAACGTCGTCTGGCGCGTGGGTGAAGGTGTGGTAGTCTGTCCTGATGCCCTGTCTCAACGCCTGAACGCACAGGCTGAGGGAGGCCTCGTGCCAGAGTGAATGGGGCTCGAACTCCACCAGATAGTTCGCGCCGAATCGAAGTCCTGCAGGAAGTAGGTCGTTGAACAGCGGAAGCTTGACTGACTCCACCAGAAGCGACACTTCGCGCCAAGTCAAAAGCATTTTCGAACTCGACCGGTGATTCCGAGTCTCACGGTACAGGCCTCCTAATCCCTTCCAGTCAGTTAGGTGTTCGAGAACTCGGCGACTCGCGCTTCCACAGCGGAGTTCCTACTTGGCGGTTGTGCCGTCGGGCAAGTTG
>JASHUK010000038.1 GCA_030040055.1 Nitrososphaerales archaeon
TCGAAAGGACCGTCTACATGGGCGTGAAGTACACGTTCCCCAAGAGGTTCGTCAGCCCTATGGGCTACCTGGGGATGCTCACGGGGATAGTGTTCCTGGTCCTCGGAGTCACAGGCGGCCTGCTCATGATCTACTACCAGCCCGTGCTCGCCGGCTGCGGCACGATCACCTGCGCGTTCCAGAGCGTCTCCAACATCAACAACAACGTGCCTGGAGGCTGGCTGATCAGGAACATCCACTACACCGCTTCGAACGCGATGGTGCTCCTCGCCATCCTGCACATGTACTACAACTACTTCAGCGGCAGGTTCAAGATCAAGAACGAGGTCCTGTGGGTGACCGGCGTCATCCTCGGGCTGATCACCGGCGTCGAGGCGTACACCGGCTACGACCTGCTCTTCAACCAGAGGGCGGGGCTCGCGATCGAGATCGGCGCCTCGCTGACGAACGCTTCCCCGCTCATAGGGAGCGCCCTGAGGATCGCGACCTTCGGCTCGGGCTTCAGCGACTTCCTGCTCCGGCTGTACTCCGCCCACGTCTTCATACTCCCCATGGTGATGATCATACTCGTCTTCATCCACTTCCCCAGGTACCTCGTCTTCGACCTCCCGGTCATCTCCACGGTGGTAGGGGGGCTGCTGCTCATCGCGGCCGTCTTCCCGGTGGCCCTCGGGACCGCCTACAACCCGCTCCTCGGGACGATAACGATACCGGAGTGGTACGTGGACGCCCTCTACGCGCTCCTCAGGACCGAGTTCAACAAGTTCGTGATGGGGGGGCTGATGCCTCTGCTGCTCTTCCTGATGGCCATGGTGATACCCTTCGTCGACACCTCGAAGAAGCTGAGCTGGAGGGACAGGCCGTTCTTCACGGCCCTGGGCATAACCAGCATAGCCCAGATCATGATAACAACCGCATGGGGCTTCTACGTCAACCCCAACACGAACCCCACTGTAATCATCAACGGGGAGCAGGTCAGCGGGACGCTCGCTAGGCTCTACGTCAACCCCGAGATCTACTTCACGTCGATGGTGGGGGTGACGGTCCTGTGCTTCGTCTGCACCTACGCCTTCCTCCACTACATCAAGTCGAAGGAGCGCGTGAGGAGGGCGGCCCCTCCGGCCGGGCCGATTCTGACGAGGAGGTGGGTCTACATCCTCTTCGTCGCGCTCATCCTGTCGCAGGTCGCCTTCAACGGCCTGGCCCTCGAGGCGTTCGCCCAGGGGCTCAAGAGCCTGAGCCTGTTCGACGTCGGCGCGATCCTCGTGGCCTTCGGGCTGATAGTTCACCTGTACAGGTACAACCAGAGCCTCCCGTTCTAGCGCGGGAGCCTTACCTCGGCCGTCATCTCGAGCCACCTCGGGCCAACGTCCCTGACCTTCCTGACCTTTGTCCGCGCCCCCCGCGGCAGCCGTCCCCTGAGCTCTTCCCTCGCGGCCGCCGCTCCTTCTTCCTCGTCCCTCGCCAGGAGGTGCCTGTAGTAGTGGATCACCCCTCCCTTCTTGACCAGCCCCAGGGCCGCGTCCAGGAACTCGTCGGCGGCAGACGGGTGCGGCATCAGGACGCGGTCGAACCTGCCTCGCCCTGACCCGGGGAGCTCCGAGGCGTCGCCGTTGACCACCTCCACCCTGTCGTCCACCTTGTTCAGCCGGTCGTTCTGGACGTGGAGGTCGCACGCGTAGGCGTTCAGCTCGCAGCTCATGACCTCCGCTCCGGACGTCTTCGCTATCTCCACGGTGAAGGGGCCGACCCCCGCGAACATGTTGGCGACCTTCTCCCCACGCCGGACCTCCGAGGCGACCCTGAGCCGCTCGGTAGCCAGCCTCGGGGAGAAGTAGCAGCGCGCCACGTCGACCTTGAAGACGCACCCGTTCTCTTTGTGGGTGGTCAGGGTCTCCTTTCGCCCGGCGAGGTGCCGCAGCTCCCTCAGCCGGAACTCCCCCTCGACCCCCCCGGCCTGCTCGAACACCCCCGTCAGGTTTGGGGTCTCCTCCATCATGGCCGCGGCGAACGCGCGCTTGGAGCGCAATGGGACCCCGGGGAGCCTGACTATCGCGATGCCGCCTATCACGTCGACCCCGGTCGCCACCCGGCGCACCCCTTCCAGCCCGGCCCGCGCCAGGGCCTGCTCAATCAGCCTCGGCGCTTTCCTCAACCCCGCGCGACAGGTAGTAGTACGTCCCTTCCTCCTTCTGCCTCCTGTCCAGCTTGCTCCCGGGCTTGTTGACCCTCGGCCTCCCCGTGTTGACGTCCCTCCGGTAGGTCAGCCCGACCTGCCTGAGGAAGGCGTTCATCCCCTCCTCCTTGGAGAGGGGCGGGGTCGCCTCGCCCGACTTCGCGGGCTTCCCGTCGAAGACCATCAGCCTGTCCGAGACTATGTCGACCACCTGCAGGTCGTGGTCGATTATGATCCCGGCCTTGCCCCTCGCCTTCACCATCCTGTTGACCGCCTTGGCCACGGTGAACCTGTCCTCCACGTCGAGGAAGGCCGAGGGCTCGTCGAGGGCGTACACGTCGGCCTCCTGCGCCATGGCGGCCACTATCGCCACCTTCTGCAGCTCCCCGCCGCTGAGGTCCTTCATGTTCCTCGCCAGGAGCTTCTCGATCCTCAGCGGGGTGACTAGGGCGTCCTGGAGCAGCGGGTCGCCGTACTTCGCCCCCAGCGCCGTCGTGAAGAACTCGTCCACGGTCCCCTCGGACCCGGCGGTGAGGTACTGCGGCTTGTAGGCGACCTTCGCGTTCAGGGAGACCTCCCCCTTGTCCGGCTTCTCCTCCCCCGCGATCATCCTGATGAAGGTGGTCTTCCCCAGGGCGTTCGCGCCGACCACCCCGAGTATCGACCCCCTGAGGATGGTCCCGCCCTCCACCTTCACCTTGAAGCCCTTGTACCCCTTCCTGAGTGTCGTGTACCTTGCGAGCTCCTCCTCGCTCTCGACCACGTCCCCGGCTCCCCGGACCCCGAACGTCACCGCGCGGTCCCTGAACCTGATGTTCTCCTGGGGCAGGTAGCCGTCGAGGAGCGCGTTTATACCCGTCCTGGCGGCATACAGCCCGGACACTATGCCGTAGGCCCCCGGCTCTCCGTAGATGATCTGCGTGTAGTCGGCGACGTAGTCCAGGAAGGCGACGTCGTGCTCCAC
>JASHUK010000039.1 GCA_030040055.1 Nitrososphaerales archaeon
GGGTCGTCGGGAACCACCTGTACGGCGACGGTTACTGGTTCGACGCCGACGGGCGCCGTTGACTGGTCGCAACTCGTCGGGACGGTCCCTGTCTCTGTGTCGTCGGAGACGTGCACCCTCTCCAGCGGCGCCTGCAGCATAGCAGTCACTGGAAGCGCCGCAGGGACCGCGACCATGGAGGCGGACTATCAGGGAGACACGAACAACCCCAAGAGCTCGGGGTTCGCCGACCTAGTCATCGACCCGGTCACGCCGGACATCGCGGTGTCGTGCGACACCTACTCGATCAGCGTTCTAGGGACAGGAGCGACCTGCACCGCTACCGTCAGCAACTACTACGGCTCCGTCGACGGAGAGACAATCTACTGGGAGGTGTTGCCTCTCATCGGGAACGGATACATCTCACCCGACACCGCCACCTGCGTACTAAGCACCACGATGTCGGTGACGAGCTGTCAGGTCACCTTCTATGGCACCGAGTCCGGCGTTCCGAACGGCGCGGAGGTATTCCCGAAGTATCAGGGTGACGCCGCCAACGCGGAGGTCGGGGCCGTCTCAGGCCCCATATCGATCGGCGAGGCGCAGTCGAGCACCTCGGTGACATGCTTGCCCAGCTCCATCACCGTCGGCCACTCGACGACCTGCACCGCGACAGTGACCAACTACTTCGGTTCCATCGACGGAGAGACGGTGACCTGGTACCCCATAGGCAACCCGGGGGACTTCCAGCAGGAGTTCTCTTCATTCCCCGAGAGTCCGGGCCCCTTCCCGACCTGCGCGCTTTCGACCGCCGACTTTGTAACGAGCTGCTCGATCACAATGACGAGCACGGGGCCGGGGAGCGCCACGATAGAGGGCCAGTATGGAGGGGAGGGCGGTATCAACTACGGCAGCGAAGAGCAAGCGACAATCACGGTCATCTCGGCCGTTCCAACCCTCACGACTTCGGTTTACGACTCAGGCACCAGCGGACTCTGGTCTTCCACCGAGGTGACCGGGGCCTCAGCCTACGACACTGCAACCGTGGCAGGCGGAGCCTCTCTGACCCCAACAGGGACTGTGACCTACGGTCTCTACGCCGGCGGCACGTGCAGCGGCCTTGCGATCACATCGCAGAACGTCACCATGAGCGGCGGCTCTGTTCCGGACTCATCTCCGACCGTTGCCCTCGGGGCAGGCGCCTACGGCTACGGGGTGAGCTACTCGGGGGACAACAACTACCAGTCGGCCTCCTCCTGCGAGTCGTTCACCGTGAACCAGGCGGCCGCCACCATAGCCACCGCAGTGAGCCCCTCGAGCGCCCCAGCCCTCGGCACAACGGTGAGCGACACGGCTACGGCGACGGGCGTCGTCGGGTTCACGCCGACTGGGACCGTGAAGATCACCCTGTATCGTGGGGGTTCGTGCGGAGGGGCTGTGCTTGCGACCTACTCCGATGTGGCCCTTGAGGCGCCGCAGTCCGTACCCAACCAGCCCGCCGGACTGTACTCCTTCCAGGCCAGTGCATACTCGGGAGACGCGAACTATCTTCCGGGGGCCAGAGGCAGATGCGAGCCGTTCGAGGTCCTGCGGGCGCAGGCCAGCGTCTCAACCGCCATTGAGCCGGGTGCCTCGGTGCTTTTTGGGACGTCAACGTATGATACGGCCACACTTGGAGGCGTGGTAGCTGGCTTCGTCCCGACCGGCACTGTGACCTACGGATTCTACGTCGGTTCGGGGTGCGGCGGACTTGCTTCGCCGCAGACGGTCCCCCTCTCTGGCGGAAACGTTCCTCACTCAGACTCCGAAAGATTTGCGCCAGGCGTGTACTCATACCGGGCGACCTACTCTGGCGACTCCAACTATCAAGGGGCACCGAGCGGGTGCGAGCAGTTGGCGGTCCAGACCCCGACGACCGTCCTCGTGGCCTGTCTGCCATCGGTCGGCGTCCCCGGAGTACAGGAGTCCTGTACCGTCTCGGTCACCAACAACGACCTCTTCTACGGCGCAAGGCCATCCGGGACCGTCACCCTCTCGGGCGCCGTTCCGGCGGGGACGCCCGCCGGCTGCATCCTGTCTCCTGGCTCCGGCGTCGCCAACTCTTGCACCGTCAGCTGGACCCCCGGCGCCGGGACTGAAGGCAGCTACTCGATAGCGGCGTCATACGGAGGCGACGCCACCCATGCCCCGGGCTCCGCGCACACATCGCTCAACATCGTCAAGAGGAGCGTGTCCGTCTCCCTGTCCTGCTCAGGAGGCTTCACACTCAACGCTCCGGTCAAGTGCACGGCGACTGTCGTTGACAACAGCCCGGGCGTCCCCCTCGCGCTCACCGGGACAGTGGCATTCTCCAGCAGCGGACCCGGGACGTTCTCATCGCCAAGCTGCACCTATGCCGGCCCGAGGGAGACCTGCAGTGTGATCTTCACTCCGACAGCCCGAGGCCTCTACACCATGGTCGCCTCCTATGGCGGAGACTCGAACCACTATGCAGGCGTCGGTTCGACGACCTTCCGAGTGGATTAGACTATGGGGTCGCCCGGATTTGAACCGGGGGTCTTCAGCGCCCAAGGCTGAAAGCCTAGACCAGACTCGCCCTCTGGGACACGCGTTGACCAGAGCCTAGCCGACGACCCCGCGAGTTCTACGCCGCACCTGACGTAGTTATGGATTCTGGGAGGGCGGGCCTGCCTTTCGAAACGAAGCTGCTTCCTTCTACGAGGAACCTCCACTTCAGCGACTTTCCTTTGGTAACCCCCACCCTTGTGGTCCGGAGGACTCTGCTCGGTCGGGTCCCCTTCTCCAGAAAGAGCTCCTTGGACTTCACCACGTCGGTCCCGTTGAGGCTGAGGTCTATCCGCAGCGCCTGGGTCAGCTTCGCCGGCCCGCTGGCAACCTCCGTCGTCTCCCTCGTCCCCCTGTTCTTCATCATGCTCCCGAGCCCTTCGCGGGGCTCCAGTGCCCTGATCAGCACGGCCCCGGCCGAGCGCGAGGGCTCGGTGGTGAAGTTCAGACAATAGTGGAATCCGTAGATGAAGTAGACGTATGCGTGCCCGGGCTCTCCGAACATCACTTCGTTCCTCTTGGTGACTCCGGGATAGGCGTGGCTGGCCGGGTCCCTCCTCCCTCTGTAGGCCTCGGTCTCTACTACGACCCCGGAGAGCCGCTCGCCGTCCACGATCCTCACGAGGTTCGCCCCGATGAGACCCCTCGCAACGTAGAGGGTGTGCCGCGCGAAGAAGGACCGCCCGAGCCTCTGCACGGTCGAGGACCGGGATGACATTTTATATAGCTCGAACGGCGGTTTCGTTCAAGACCTCGTGCGTCCGAGGCTGCAGTTAGTAGAGAATAGTGAAGTCCAGGGTAACAGAGGCGGAGTGAGATGGGAAAGCGAAAGGTGCTGAGCGAGTCCAACCTGAAGGAGCTTGTCCTTCCGCAGCAGGGGGAGCTGCTGGGTCGGGTCAGCAAGATTTCAAGCGGGGACCACGTGATGGTGAAGTGCACCGACGGGAAGATCCGTCTGTGCAGGATAAGGGGCAAGATGAAGCGGAGGGTCTGGATCCGGGAGAACGACATCGTCCTGGTGGCGCCGTGGGACTTCGACGACGACAGGGCCGACGTCCTCTGGCGCTACATCAAGGCCCACGAGGAGTGGCTCTCCCAGAACGGCTACCTCGCCCCTGGCTTCTGAGCGCGAGCCTTCTCGCAGTTAATTAGCCCGCTCCGGTGCTTCGGCTCAGATGAAGGTAGTCGCGGACTTGCAGCTCCACTCGAAGTACGCGCTCGCCACCAGCAAGGACATGGACCTCGAGCACCTGGCCGCAGGGGCGAGGAGGAAGGGGGTCGGGCTGCTGGGCACCGGGGACTTCACCCACCCGGAATGGCTAGCTGAGCTGAAGTCGAAGCTCGAGCCCGCGGACGGGGAAGGGCTCTTCACCTACCTAGGAGCGACGTGGATGCTCGCTGGCGAGGTCAGCACCGTCTACCAGCAGGGAGGGAAGACGAGGAAGGTCCACCATCTGATCTACTCGCCGGACTTCGAGTCCGTCGACCAGGTGAACGCCATCCTTCCGAACCACGGGAACCTCGCTTCTGACGGCCGCCCCGTCCTGACAGGCATAGACTCGGCCGAGCTGGTGGAGCGGCTCACCGGCGTCTCGAGCGAGATCGTCGTAATGCCTGCCCACGCCTGGACCCCCTGGTTCTCTGTGTTCGGAAGCAGGTCGGGGTTCGACTCCCTGAAGGACTGCTACGACGACCAGACGGGAAAGATATTCGCGATAGAGACGGGCCTCAGCTCGGACCCTCCCATGAACTGGAGGTTGTCCCAGCTCGACGGGGTGTGCCTGATGTCAAACTCAGACGCGCACTCTCCGCACCCGTGGCGCCTCGGGAGGGAGGCGAACGTCTTCGACCTGGAACGCCTCGACTACAGGGAGATATTCGGGGCGGTGAGGCTGAGGGACGCTACTCGGCTACGGTACACCATCGAGGTCGACCCCGCCTACGGGAAGTACCACTTTACCGGCCACAAGAAGTGCGGCGTCTCTCTCGCGCCCGGGGAGGCGCTCAGCAGGGGGAACCGGTGCCCGACCTGCGGCAGGAAGCTGACCGTGGGGGTGCTGCAAAGGGTCGAGGAGCTCGCGGACCGGCCGGAGGGCGCGCGGCCAGCGGGGGCGATACCGTACAGGAGCCTGCTTCCGCTCTACGAGGTCATCTCCTTCGTCACTGGCGTCAACCGGCTCTACGCGAAGAAGGTCCTCGAGCTGCAGGACCGCCTCATCGACGCGTTCGGGAGCGAGCTTTCGGTTCTGCTGGACGCCCCGGAAGAAGAGATCGCACGGCACTCGTCCCAAGGCGTGGCGGACGGGGTGACGGCGATGAGAGAGGGCAGGTTGGCCTTCAAGCCCGGCTACGACGGAGTGTACGGGGTCCCGTACATTCTCGAACAGTCGACCCCGTAGGAAGGAGTGGGGACGGTCGGATTTGAACCGACGGTCTACAGGTCACTTCTGCAGCTCCAATGCCTAATCATCCACGCTGCTGTGTCATCAAACGCTGGTTTGACCACTGGAGCCTGTCGCCCTGCCTGTCCAGGATGGAGCCGAGAGCCGGCTCCCATCGGGCTGGGCTACGTCCCCACTAGGGGAGTCGTGCGACCGGTCGCGCCGCCCGCAGCTGCGCCCGGCCAAGCCTTCACAGGAGCCTCAAGGCACGATCTTCCCTCAGGGACTGCGAGGCCCTGTCTCATTATAAGAGTGTCGAGGGAGCGACGCCCGCCTTCACTGCGTGACCTTCTCCTTCGCTTCCCCCGTACCCGAACCGAGGCTCCACGGCTTTCCGCCGTAGACGACGTCCTGCGGTAGCCCGTCTTTCCACCTCGCGAGGAAGGCCAGATCCTCCTTCATGCTGCGGAGGCTGTCTGGCAGCATCACCGGTATCTCGTCCGTGATCGGATAGTACCGGTTGCACTTCGTGCACACCAGAACTCCACTTACCACTACCTCCCCCTTCGACTCGAACTCGCGCAGCTGCAGCGGGCTCTGCTTGTCGACTGGGCAAGCGAGTATGTCTAGTAGCTTCCTTTGCATCAGCTCTCTGCTCGGCCCTTGCGGTAATAAACAGTTGGACCTCGCGAGGCTGGTTCCTCGGCTGGCAGCCCTCGGAAGGTTAATCTACCCTGAAGCGCGCACTTCTCTTCAGCCGGCCATAGCGCGCGGGTCCGACCTGGACTCGTTCCGACCCCAGAAGTCAAA
>JASHUK010000040.1 GCA_030040055.1 Nitrososphaerales archaeon
AAGTTGCGATGTCGGCTCTTCCCATCCTGGTCCTGCAGCAGGGGCCAAGGGTGGGGCTGCTCGCCCATCAAAGGGGAACGTGAGCTGGGTTTAGACCGTCGTGAGACAGGTCGGCCTCTACCTGATGGAAGCGGTGGTTCACTGAGGGGAAGCCCTGCCCAGTACGAGAGGAACAGCGGGGCGTTGCCTCTGGCGTACCGGTCGTCCGAGAGGGCGCGCCGGGCAGCTAAGCAATTGTGGATAACCGCTGAAAGCATCTAAGCGGGAAGCCACTCCCGAGAAGAGTGAGCCTTTCGTCCTAACCTCTGCCGTAAGGTGGAGGAGCGGACGGAGGAGGGCTGGAGTAGAAGACTCCGTTGAAGTAGCGGGGGTGTACGCTGGAAGCCTTCGGGCGACCAGTTCAGCCCGTCCGCTTACTATCGCCCAACGCAGGATGAGGTATTCCCGGCGGAGGCGCAATGAACCCTATGCACGGCGAAGGTTCCCATGTCAAGTGGGCGGCCCACGCGGCCCGTAGCAGGATTCGAATTTTCGAGGAGGAACAGTCCTGGTGAGTTGGAGAGGGCGCCGCCTGTACCTTGACTCGTACGGCGCAACCAAAGGATTAGGTGATAATCGTTATACCCAACGCGCCGATTTTACGGCGGTCTCCTCCGCCTTTCCGCGGAGACGAGTTTTTCTGATTACTCCACTGTTGGGTGACTTCTAGGACGCAGGATATCGATATAAAACTTCCGCTCGGCTGCCCCTTACCCGTTCGTCCCTCTCAACAGAGAACGTGCTTTGCCTATCTGTGTCCCAAGACCGGATGAGGCTTGTAGGGTTCCTGCAGCCTCTCGACGTCCTCTTTCTTGAGCTTGATTTCCGTCGCTTCCACCAGCTCCTCGAGTTGTGCGACGGACGTGGGGCCGACTATGGGGGCGGCAACCCCCTCCTTGCCCAGCAGCCACGCCAGAGCCAGCTGGGACGGACTCACCTCCTTCTCTGCCGCCATCTCGGTCAGCCTTTCTACCACGTCGAAGTCCTCGGGCCGGAAAAACCTCTCTCGGATCATCGCGTCCTTCCTGTACCTGAGCGAGTCCCCGCGCCCGTTTCTCTTGTACTTGCCGCTGAGGAAACCCCTGGCGAGCGGGCTCCAGGGAATCAAAGCTACTCCCTCTTCCCTGCAGAACGGGATCATCTCCCTCTCCTCTTCCCTGTAAGCCAAGTTGTAGTGGTTCTGCATCGTCTCGAACCTTCTTAACCCGAGCCTGTCGCTCGCGTATAGCGCTCTGCCAAACTGCCAAGTCCACATGCTGGACGCCCCGAGGTGGTCGACCGATCCTGCCTTCACCTCGCCGGTCAAGGTCCTGAGCACGTCCTCTATCGGGGTTTCGTAGTCCCAGCGGTGAATCTGATAGATGTCTACGTGGTCCGTCTTCAGGTGCCTGAGTGACTTCGCAAGGTTCGCCTTGATGTGCCTCCTGCTGAGGCCTCGGTCCCCGGGCCCGTCTCCCGTCGGCAAGCCCACCTTGGTGGCGATGACCAGATCGTCCCTCCTTCCTTCGAGAGCCCGTCCGACTATCTCCTCAGACTTTCCGAGAGAGTAGACATCGGCGGTGTCGAAGAAGTCGATTCCGAGGTCAACGGCCCTGTCTATCACCTTCTTGGCATCTTCGAAGCCCAGAGTCCACTCGAAGCCGTCAGAGTCAGGTCCACCGAAGCTCATGCAACCCAGCGCCAGCCGCGAGACCTTCAGGCCGGTCGTGCCCAGCGTGATGCGCTTCATCGCCCTTGTCCACAATCCGGCTCGATTAAAACCCCCCGTACTGCCCGCAGGCAGCCCATGCGCGCCAGGATACTAGTAAGCGACGCCGGTGCCAAGGGAGTGGGCGCCTTCGCAGCGGCGCCCATGCGGGCGGGATCCAGAATCGCGTCCATGCGCGGGAAGGTGCAGTGGATATGGGACATACCCGAGGGTTTCTGGCCCTACGCGTTTCAGGTGGACTACGACCGGTATGTCGTCCCGAAGAGAGACAGCGCAGGCTGGGCCATGAACCACTCGTGCGAGCCGAACTGTGTCATCCTCGGGGCTTCCATAGTGGCGCGGAGGGCGATTCGGACCGGGGAGGAGCTGACCTTCGACTACTCGACGGACGTAGACTGGAGTGGCTTCAAGATGAAGTGCCTCTGCGGCGCGTCGGGATGCAGGAAGACAGTCCGCGCCTACAGGTTCCTTCCAGCCGCAGTGAGGAGCAGTTACGGCGATAACGTCGCTCCATACATCAGGAGGAGATATTCCGCCGTGGCTCGGCGACCCGCGCACTAGGCCTTCGTCGTCTGGACAACGACCTCGTGAATGGTGAGGAAGCTCTTACCCCCGAACATCTCTCCGGACGGGGTGTTGGAGTGGGCCTGCTTGAACGCCTCACTCTTTGTCCACTGTTCGAAGCTCTCCATCGATTCCCAGTAGGTCCTGACTATGTAGTGCTCCCCCTTGATCGGCCTGAGGACCTCATTCCTCACGAATCCTGGGGAGTCCTGTACATGGCGGGTCCCGGACTTGAACCTCGCTTCGAACGCTTCGCCGAATTCCTTCTTCACGGGGATGTGGTTCTCCACGGAAATCATAGCCCCACGCGGGCCGACAGACCTAATGAATCTTTGGTCGAGGACGAAGCGATGCCGGCGGGCACCCCCATACAGGCTGGGTGAGAACTCTTTCCTCTGGCCGCGTGTGGCTCGCGTGTGGCTCGACGCCCCTGTCCCCTTTATACGAACCTACGACGGGAGCCGGCTCCAGGATGACTTCCGATCCTGGCGAAGCGAGCAAGCCGCAGGCTCAGAAGGTGAGGGCGAAGCCGTCCGTCGAGGTAAGCGGCAACGCGCTCCGTGTGTACCTGTACCTTCTCAGGAACGGCCCCAGCGAGCTCAGGGACATCCAGAGGAGTCTGGGTCTTTCCACGCCGTCGCTGGCTTCGTACCACCTGAATAGATTGGCGTCGGGAGGATATGTCTTCCAGGACGAACACGGGAGGTACTGCGCCACTGTGGCGGCCGCCGGGGACATCCTGGACGGCTTCTCCAGACTAGGGGCGTTCCTCGTCCCGCAGCTCTTCTTCTTTGCGGTGCTCTTCACGCCGATCCTGCTCTACTTTTCCTACATGGCGGTCAGGTCGCCTTCCTACGTCCCTCTGCTGGTGGTCGGCTCACTGTGCTTGGTTGCCGTCATGTGGTTCGAGACTGCGCGGGTCTGGCGCAGGCTCGGCAGCTCAAGAGTTGCATGAGACGCGGGACATTCAGGACTCCTGAAAGCCGCTTCAGGAAGGTAGGATTAACTCCCTACGAAGAGCAGGATGGTACGGAATTGTCGTTGGCAAGGAAGACGGCCACATATTCTGTGGCGGCCGCCGTCATCGCTCTGGCCGTGATCTTGGCGTCCTCCACGTTCGTCGGTCCGATGGCTTCGAATTCCTCGACCACGACTGGAAGTTCGCAGTCGTCGGCGTCGGGAAGCCAGAGCCAACTTCTGATTGAACTGACAGATCCTCCCTCAGTGCCTCACGGGACGACTTCGCTGAATCTGACTTACAGCTCGATTTCGCTTTTGGTTGGAGAGCCGGGGGCGGGCGGGCAGATCTCTGCCAGCACCATAACAGTGACTCCGTCGGGAGGTTCAGCCACGGTGAACCTCCTGAGCCTTGAGAACGTTTCGCAGACTGTGGCGTCTGCAGACCTCCCGACGGGGTCCACAATCTACTCCGTCACCTTTTCTGTGACGTCAATCGCGATAGAAGTCAACGGCACGTCATATCCCGTTGTCCTCGCGACGGCCGCTGCAAGTTTCAGTGTAGATCTCTTGGGCGCGAGCGTCGCTCAAGGGACGAACGCCCTGTTGCTCGACTTGAATCCGACAGTCATAAGCACCTCCACAGGGTACCAACTCATCCCCTCTTCGACGGGAATAATGAGGCCCCAGTCAGAGATAGGACCATACGACTACAAGGTCGGTTCACGGGAAGGGTTGACCAACCAGGACTGGGACAGGTTCCACAGCGAACAGGGCCACATCCTGACCAGGCTCGTTTCACTCGGCGTATCTGGGAGCACAACCACGATGGTGGTCGAGGTAAACAACAGTGGCAGCGGCCCGGTGCAACTCGTTGGGATAACTGTAAGCGGGAACTTCACCGGAGCCACCACCACCTGCAGCATCACCTCGTTCACCTGGACAGCAACCGCGTCCTCCTCGTCCTCCGACACCGAGAATTTCCACGGCAGAGGTAACGGGTACACTAGCTGCAGGGGGTTCGCCGGAGACCACTTCCCCCTGACGTTCATAGTGTCTGGGGGCAGTTCCTCGACCACGACATCGACGTCCTCTTCGACCTCGGGTTCGTGCGGCGACGGACAGATTTCCCAACTAACCCAGGTGTACTGGCGAAGCGCCAGCCAGCTGACCATCGCTCCTGGCGAGTGCATCCTTCTGACGTATACGGGGACGCTGGCCCAGTCCGAGGGGCCGTCGACGTTGACTCCTTCAACGGCGTCCGGCCAGTCCTATGTTCTCGGGGTGCTGGCTACCAACAGCCCGCTGGCGGTGGTCAACTGCACGCTCCCTCTGACGCCAACGAGCTGTAGTCCCTTCAGCGGATATCGCGGCTTCTAGCCGCCTCGGTCAGCCTTACCGCCAGAGTCGGGAGCCCGCCTTGCGACCGAGAGAAGCCCTCAAGTAGTCGCCCCTTTCCCGGAGCGCTAGTCCCTGGCTGTTAACTTGGTCATCCTAGGATACTCTTTCTGGAAGCCTGCCGAAGGGAGTTGAAGCCTGGCCTTTGAAGGACGAGTTCTCCTGGCTAGAGAAGGCCGACGACCCCCGAGTGGCACGCTGGGCACAAGAGCGTGACAGAGAGGCGCGCGCCTCCGTTAAGACGTACTCCGATGCCCTGTTCAAGAGGCTCGTTCCTTACTACAAGCGACCGATCATGCGTTCGGTCCAGCTCACCAAGGCTGGCGTAGTTCTGTTTCTTTCTGACCACCGGTCCTACAGAGTCGAGCTTCTACACGACGACGGCACGAGGGAGACGCTCGCCGACTCGTCGAAGCTCGGCAAGGATGTCGTGATACAGGCGGCGCAGTCGAGGGAAGATGGTCAGGTGGTCGCCATCCACCAGTCGCGGGGAGGCAGCGACGAAGGGACCGTGTCGCTCCTCGACACGGAGTCTCACAGGGTCGAGGGGACGCTGCGCGGCTTCATAGGAAGCATCCTCTGGACGGGCGACTCCTACTATTACGTGAGGACGTATCGTAAGGAGCCGGCCCCTGACGGGGTGGCTCCCCCTACGGACAGGGTGATCCTTAGGCGCGGTGAAGAGGAAGAGGAGGTGTTCGGCGGGGGCATGCCGACGAACACGTTCGTCGGGCTAGCCGCGTCTCACGATGGGTCGAAGGCGCTAGTAGACACCTTCTTGGGGTTCACGAGCGGCAGACCGTACGCAGGCCCACTGACACGCCCCGAATCCTGGGCGCCGCTTTACCGGAAGACAGACTCGGTCGTCACAAACGTAGACTACGCCGAAGGAAGGCACTTCCTGCTGTCCTTCGAGCGGAGTTGCGGCGAGGTTCTATCCACTGGTCCGAGGGGGGTCAGGACGGTGGTCAAGGAGTCGAAGTGGCCGCTCCTGGCCACTGCCTTCGTAGGGAGAAACGGTCTGCTATGCCACTACCTGGTCGACGCCCGCTCTGAACTGCGCCAGTTCGGTCTAGACGGCGCGCAGAAGGGGACTGTCAAGTTCGACCTGCCAGGGTCGCTTGTGGGAGAGCCTCAGATGAGCGCCCTCGGCGATGAAGCCGTGGTCGCCTTCAGTTCGTTCTGCCTTCCCTTCAGGGTTCTGAAGGTTCGAGGGGCTCGCGTGAGTACGCTGCTCTCGGAGGAAGTACCTGGGAGCTACTCCATCAGGGACGCCCACGCGAAGTCCGCGGACGGGACAGAGATCCACTACTTCACGACGAGCAGGAGGGACCGCCCGCGCAAGGACACCCTGCTTTTCGCTTACGGCGGGTTTCGCGTCTCCCTCGCGCCGTCCTTCAACCCCGCTTATCTCCCGTTCTTGGAAGACGGCGGGACCTTCGCGGTCGCGAATCTGCGTGGGGGGCTGGAGCATGGCGAAGACTGGCATAGAGCTGGCATGAGGGAGCGGAAGTTCAACGTCTTCGAGGACTACCTCGCAGTCCTGGCTAAGCTGAAGAGGGAGGGAAGGAAGGTCGTGGGGTTCGGGAGGAGCAACGGCGGCCTTCTGATGGGCGCGACCATGAACGCCAACCCGGAGTTGTTCGCCGGGGTCCTGATCGGCTACCCGGTCCTAGACATGATGGCTTTCCATAGGTTGCTGGTGGGAAGGGCCTGGGTCCCCGAATACGGCGATCCCGACCGTCCCCAGGACGCGAAGTTCCTCATCAAGTACTCGCCTTACCACAACGTTCTGTCGGGGAGGAGGTACCCACCAGTCTTCATCTACACTGGGCTGAAGGACGACAGGGTTCACCCGGCTCACGCCTTCAAGTTCTACTCCAGACTGAAGAAGGCGGGTGCGAGCGTAGCTCTCAGGGTCGAGGTCGAGTCAGGGCACATCGGTACTACCCCCGAGGCTAGGATGAGGGAGGAGGCGGACAAGCTTGCCTTCGTGTATGAGACGTTGGGGATGAAGCCCAGGCAGAATCTACGTTGATTCTGCCTACTCTGCACGGTCGAAGCTCGGCGCGGGTCGGTACAGCATCGACTTCCTTCGCCTCAGGGATTAACGTCCAACGTCCTTAGCATCCGGCGGAAGTCTTCCTCTCCCACCCACTCGACCTTGAGGTACTCAGCGATCTGGCCATCCTTCATCCCGATCCTTCGAGCCTCCCTGACTGTCACCTGATACGCTTCGACTTCGGTCGGTCTGTCGACATAGGCGTAGCTTCTGTCGTACAACTCCCTTCCCTCCTGGTGCTGCCTGACGTGCACCAACTCGTGCACCAGGTCGAGATAGAACTGCCGTCTGTCGGCGGTCGCCAGGTAGGGCCTGGAGATTATTATGTCCCCGGTGTCGTTGTCGACACGGAGGTAGCCGTCCGAGTCGATTAGCCTGACCCTCGTGGTGGCCAGAATTCGACGAGACTGGCTCCCGAACAGGTCCCTGATTGGGGCCACCCTGTCGAACCCGTGGAAAATGTCGGTGAACCTGCACATGTCTTCCTTCGGGCCCCTCCTTATTCTGACGCCTAGGTCCATGGCACGCCTTTTCGACCTGCCTTGTCTTCCGAGCGCTATGAGTCAGTACCCCCTCGCACCAGCACATCCTGAGAGTAAGCTCTGCTGAATCCTCTCTGGATATAGAAGCTCTCGACGCCATCCTGTGCAAAGACTTGGAGTATCACTCTCGCCCCCTCTTTCAGCGCGACGCTCCGGGCCTCAGCCAGAAGGGAGCTTGCCACCCCGTTTCCCCGCATCGAAGGGGTCGTTCCCAAACAGTAGACCCCTACGTACCCGTGGCTGACGTGGAGCGCCGTGACTCCAGCGACCTCTCTGTCCCTTACCGCCAAGAGCATTCTGTTGCTCCGCCTCGCTTGAGACTTCGCGACGCACGGGAGGACCGTGCCTAGGAGGGTCTGCTCGCCATAGAACGCTTCCAGGTACGCGCGGGTCCACACCTCGACCTCGTTATTCGCGATTTCTCTGACAGACGTTCCGGAGTGGCTCGATGGAGCGCTTCCCGTTAGGGCGAGCGTGACGAACTTGTCAGCGGGCCGAAGCCCGCGTGCCATGACCGCACTCCTCAGCGGGAGGAACGCCCGATCCTCTGTGACAAAGAAGGAGGGTCCCCCTCCCTTCCTCTCGAACTGCTCAAACACCCGACCGACAGAGGCTTCCGGGTCGTCCGGGGGGCGGAGAAACACCACCTTGTTGAACAGGGGCTCTTGGAACGCTTCCGAGAACAGGCCGTAAGCCCACTTCGCCGGCTTCAGAGGCTGAGCCCAGCATGACCAGAACCCGAACTGGTTGAGCTCGTTGCCTGTCTCGATCGGCCTATTCGACAAGTGGGGCCCCCAGCACAGACGAAGCCACCTTCAGGAGTTGAAGCGCTTCCCCCGCTCTGCCCTCTCCCGCCCTTGCGGCACGCTCGACAGTCTTGACCAGGTAGGATATCGCCTCCCCGGCTCTGAGGTCGTCGTTCATTGCCTGGACGAAGGGACTGTCGCCGGAAAGCTTGGCGCGCCGGCCGGGTTCCCTCTGAAGCTTGGTCGAATTTGAACGAAGGCTCCAATACTTCTCCTCCCACCTCTTCAGGTCTGCCTCCCTGAACTCGGCGTCCTCCCTGTGGTGCATGCCAAGGAAGTACAGCCTGAGGGCGCCGGGACTGAAGTCGCGCAGGATTTCTCTGACCTTGACAGACGTCCCTCTAGACTTCGACATCTTCTCGCTGTGCTGGGTGAGGAGCCCGGAGTGAACCCAGTATCTTACGAAGCGCGCCTTCCCTGAGTAGGCGTTCATCTCCGCCCTCTGCGCCTCGTGATGCGGATAGACGAGCTCTCTGGCACCTCCATGTATGTCGTAACCTCTGGGAAAGTGAACGAAGCTGACGGCCGTGTCTTGGATGTGCCAACCGGGCGTGCCGAGTCCCCATGGGCTGTCCCACCTTTGCTCGTCGGCGTTGCTCCCTCGCCAGAGCGAGAAGTCGGCCTGGTTCCTCTTCCCCTCGGCTATCTCAAGTGGACGAAGAGCAATCTCGTCTCGCGTCTGGTGGGAGAGCTCGCCGAACCCGGGAAAGGTGTCCACCCCGAAGTAGACGCTCGCTCCGATGCGGTATGCGTTTCCTCTCGCAATTAGGGACTCGGTCTGTGCGATCATCTGTGGGATGAGTTCCGACACTGGGTGATACGATGAGACTGTCGTCACGCCGAGGGCGGCCATGTCGTCGACGAACGCCTTCCCGTACTTGCTCGCGAATGCCTCGACAGAGGTGCCGGCCTCTCTGGCGCCCTTCACTATCCCCTCGTCGATGTCCGTGATATTGATGACCGTCGAGACTCTGTTCCCTTGATAGGCCAGGTACCTCGAGAGCATGTCGTAGAAGAGGTACGTCCTGGCGTGGCCGAGGTGCATGTAGTCCTGCACGGTAGGCCCACAGACGAACATGTCCACCTTCCCCGGGACGGCGCTCTTGAACGGCTCCTTTCGCCATGCGAGCGTGTCGAATATCCTCAATGTGTCTTGCAAGTTACTCAGAGCGCCCGGCTCTCAAACCTGTGGGAGCCCCCGCCCGCTTTGTTTTTACGCGTTCAAGGAGTAATAAAGCAGGAGAGTTCGGCTAGGGAGAGGCACATGGTCTACGAGATCAGGATCAAGTCCAAAGGCGCGCTTTACAGGGAACTCAGAGGACTCGAGGTCGACGCGGGGATTAGGGCGGACGCCAAACTTGAGGGGAAAGCCGCCTTGGTCTTCGTAACCAGGCACTCCGGGAAATACGCGGTCTGGATCAGAGCCAAGAGGCGTCCGAAGGGAGATAAGGGGACCTTCGTGGGCTTCGAGCAGTTCTCGGAACTCCGCGACTTTCTCCATGGCGCCTTAGACGACCCTCTGAGGGCGTACGTCTACTGAAGAGGCAGCTTCCGGCTTTATTAGGATGGGAGCGGGGACGCGGCCCAATGGCAAGCAAGACCCTATCGAAAGTCGCGACCAAGCTGCTGACAGAGTCGCTCGGGATGAAGAAAGGAGAGACCGTCACGATTGAAACCTGGGAGACGGGACTCCCTCTGGCCGTCGAGGTCGTCAAGGCAGCGAGGGAGATGGGGTGCATCCCGGTGATGCTCTACGAGGACGAGGAAGCCTACATCCACGGAGTAAGGAAAGCCCCAAAGGACGTGCTGGGCCTGATGGGAAAGCACGAGTACGGCCTTCTGACCGGGACCGACGCCTACGTATTCATCCCAGGGCCGCCAATGGGCGCATACTACAAGGGGGTGTCGAGGGAGGAGTATTCGGCATCGACCAAATACAACGGCTCCTGGTATGAAGCAGCCGAGAAGGCAAGGCTCAGAGGCGTCCGCCTTAGTTTCGGCTACGTCGGCAAGGACCTTTCAAACTACCTGGGAAAGAAGACCGATGCCGTGGTGGACGCCCAGTTGGAGGGGGTCTTCGCCGACTTCGGACGCATTCGGACGCAGGGCAGAGCCATCGCCGAAAGGCTCCGTGACGGGTCGAGGGCGACCATCTCGACGAAGGGGGGAGAGCTGAGGTTCAGGCTTCAGGGGGACGCAGAGGTCGAGGACGGCATCGTGGACGAGCAGGACGTTGCGAGTGGAGCCAACGTCGCGTACCTTCCTCCGGGCATGGTTACAAAAGGCGTGGACAAGTCGTCCGCTTCGGGCAAGCTCAGGACGTCTCCCTCGCTTACAAGGCTAGGCGTGACCGGGCCTATCTCGTTGACGTTCGAAGCCGGGGCCCTCAGAGCCTGGTCAGGCAAGCCCGCTTCCATGATCGAGGAGCTCTTGAAGCCGGTGAAGGAACCAGACCGCCTGCTATCGATGTTGACCGTCGGTCTGAACGACAGGCTCGGCTACGGTGCGGGGGTGGACAGGTTCGTAGCCGGGTCGATGGGCATAGCCGGTTACGGGTTCGTCGGGGTCGTCAGAGACGGAACCCTAGAGGTCGACGGCTCCACGCTCATAGAGAACGGAAAGGTCACGGTCTAGAGTCCGACTGCTCAGACACCGCTCAGGGGCTGTCGTGTTTGGACCTGAGGTCCGCCCCCTGCTCGAGGACGGACTTTAGGTTCATGAGGAAGTAGGCCCAGCCAGACTGGATTGCGCCGAAGAGCCACACCCAGTCGTCACCCTCTTTGAATCCGGTATGCTTGACCGTCAAGACGGTTCCCTTTCCCTTCTTGGCCAGGGTAAACGAGGCCTGAGTAGGGTAACTCTTCCCGTTTATCTCGTCAGGCCAGCTGAGGACCAGCGACCGGTCCCGGCTAACCTTGAGGACCTTCCCCTTGTTCGTGTGGCCGCCCTCCCACTTGAAGGTGAACGAGGTTCCCGCGACAGGCTCGATCTTCGCGGACTTCAGGAACCACTTGACCAGCTTCTTCGGCTCGGTCAGCGATCTGAAGACCTTCTCCGGAGGGACATCGTAGTAGTACGACTGCTCTATGACGAGCTTGTTCGGCGCCACGTTCACGGCCACCCGCCCCCCAATTTAAGGAGAAGGAAACCTCCGCCAGACGTCCTTCTGCGTCGTGCTGAATCAGGAATAAGGACGCAGCGACTATCAGGGATATTAGGGCGAACCTATCGAGCGCCTTGAAACATGTCCCTGCGCTTTCTTCCCTGCTTGGCACTCATCTTACTGCTCATGCTGCCGGTGCAGGCAGGACAACCCTTGTCCGCGCCGAGGACTTCCCAGCCCGCGGCCCCCGCAATCCATTCGGCCGAGCCCCCTGAGGCAACTTCTGACCCCACGAGCTACGACGAGCAGCTGGGCGTGACATTCACCCAGAACTTCAGCGCGATAGCCTACAATGTGACTGCGGTAGAGCAGACCGATCCGACTTCTCAAACGGGGCCGGCCTACCTTCTGAACGGCCTTTCGAGCGCCGGCTACTGGTACCAGGTGGGCCTGGCATGGAACTGGAACCCGGGGAGCACCCCCGGGACCGGATTTGACATGGTGTACGAAGTCTTCGACTCGGCGGGCGAGTCCGTCCTCCCACTGTTCGGAGGAGCGGGCTTGGCCAGCGTCTCGGTGAATCCGGGGGACACCGTGCTCCTCAACCTGTACTTCTCTTCCGCGCACGAGGTCGTGATGCTGGTCAGGGACTACAATACCGGGTCCTCGGAGTCAGTGACGTACAGCGCGGAGGGAGCCACCACCTTCGTGGGTCAGTCTGCCAGCACATCCAACAGCAATGGTTTCTTTACCGGTTTGATGACCGAGTGGTGGCACCCCAACGCGTACTACCAGAACGAGGCCACGGTCACGTACTCCGATCCCCACTTTGCGCTGAAGTCTGGATGGATGTGGATGGAGGAGTTCAGCTGCGACGAGCCCGGGTGCACGAACGCGGCCCTGCTCTTCATCGCAGGGACTCACTCGCCGACTCAGTACACCGACCCGGCGCAACTTCTCGAGTTCTCGTCGCATAACGCCACGGAGTTCAGCGACGCGTACGACTTCATCACGGGACCCGCCTATACGGAGCTCATGGTCAGCTACAGCGTCTCCGGAGGGGGAGCCGGGTACTCGCCTCCCACGTTCTCATACGTGAACGGTGGCGTCGGGCAGTCGCTCGTCCTGAGCCGGACTCCGCAGACCGTAGAGGCCGACGCCGGGAGCGTATGGAACGTTTCCCTGAGCCTGCCGGGGTCGTCGGGAGACGAAAGGTGGGGCTTGGCTAACGAGTCCCAGACGGGACTAGCCGGGTCTACCCAGACCCTGGACTTCGCTTACGAGCACCAGTTCCTCCTCGTGGTGACCGGGGGGAGCCCCGTCCAGAACCAGAGTGGCTGGTACGGCGTGGGGGCATCGGTCGAGGCCCAGTTCTACTACGAGTGGGGAGAAGCGAACGGCAGCAGGCTGAGCGCAATCGGCTACAGCCTAGGTGGTTCCACCGTGTCCCTCGACAGGAGAGGCAACGGGACCTTCGAAGTGCAGCTGACGATGGGCGCTCCCCAGTCGCTCAAGATACTCTCAACGACCCAGTTCCAGCTGACAATCTCAGGCTATCCTCAGGCGGCGCCGACGCCGCAGAGTCCCACGGGGGACTGGTGGTACGATGTCGGGACCGACGTACAGGTGAGCGTCCCTCGCTACGTGAGCATCGCCACAGGGCAGAGCCGCGACCATCTCTCTTCGTACACGCTTGACGGCGCGACTGCGGTCATAGTCGGGAGCGAGCGTGGCACCTTCACAACTCCTGCGATAGTGATGAGCGCCCCGAGGTCGATCGACTTCAACTACCAGACGGAGTACATGATCACATTCACGTTCACCAACATCGCCGGCAACGCCATCGTCGTCCCCGGCGCCTTCGTCATAACACCGGCAGGGTCCTACCTTGCCAACGGCACATCGGCATATTGGGTGGACGCGGGGACTACGATTCACGTCAAGGACATAGTCTGGCAGGGTGTGGACGTCACCCCGAGCGAGCCCCTGAATTACACCGTCACGTCTCCGGCGAACGAAAACATCAGACTGGACATCTACTATCTGACCTTCCACGTGTCTGATGTCTTCGGCCTGCCCGTCTCCGGGGCCGCGGTCCAGGCCACGCTGTCCAACGGGTCGACGGTGGCAGTCGAGTCAGAGACCAACGGGACGGCCCCCGTCGGGCTCGTCCCCTCCGGACAGTTCATCGCCACAGTGTCGTATTTGGGGCTCCCCACCGTGGTGACCGGGGACCCTTCACAGGGGCAGAACTACGCCGTCACGGTCCTGCTCAGCGCGCCTTTGCTGGTTCTGGTGGTCTTGGCCGTCTTTCTCATCCTAGTTCTGTCGGTCTTCCGTCGCAGGCGGAGCCCACCGTCGTCGCAGGAGTCTCCTCAGTCGGAGCCAGGAGGGGGGGCAGGAATAGCCACGTTAGGACGGACAGGAGCCTTGGCGCACGGTCCGTCTTCCACGGGTCAGAATTCCATGGCCCTTCTGTAGAACACGAAACCAGCTCCCAGGAGGCAGGCGGACAGCCCGACCAGCGGAAGGAAAAGGCCCACGTCCACGCTGCCCGTCTGAAGCGCTCTGAACGACTCGACGGCCCAAGTCATTGGGTTGAAGTTTGAAACGTCTGTCACCACCGGAGGGAGAATCGATGTCGGGTAGAACTGGGTGCTGAAGAACGACAGGTAGACCTGCACAGTGCTCCTCACCGTTGTGAACAGCTCAAGGCTGCTTGACATCGAGGCCGCGATGACGGAGAGCCCGCACACTGCCCCAGAATACACCAGCATGATCAGTACCCCCACGAGGGAGAGCGGGAACGACAGGTGGTACAGGAGGGCGATGACGGCCGTCCCAGGAAGGGTTGTCATCGTCGTCCTTAGCATTCCCGAGAACAGTCTCGAGGCTGCCACCATCGGCTTCGGTACGGGAAGGGTCAAGAGATACGTGTGGGTGTCCTGTATTATTCGCTCCCTCCAGATGTCCCGGCCGGACTGGAAGGAGGCGACCGTCGCCGTGATCAGATTGGCCCCCGGCGCGATGTAGAGGAAGTAGTCTCCGTAGCCCTTGATCATCGCCGAGAGGCTTAGCCCGGACACGCCTAGGTCAATGGTGAAGTTGACGAACATGATTACGAGGAGGAACCTGTCGGCGAAGAAGATGCGGAAGTCCCTTTCAATTACCGTGAGGACCCTATTCAAACCTGCCCCCCTCCAACCTCTTGAAGAGAAAGGCGCTCCCGAGTCCGAAGAAGATCGCGACGAACAGGACCAGTATCACCAGGTTCCCCACTCCGCTGGCGTTGCCCAAGATGGCCCACCTGATGAGGTCGGAAGCCGACGTCACGGGGGAGTAGGCGGCTATTGGTTGCAGCGCCTGAGGTATGTAGTAGAGCGGATAGATGGCCGCGCTCACCCTTACGGTGGCAAGCTCTGCCATCGCTATCACCACGTCGAAGCGGTTCTCGCTCCTGATTACCATCGCCAGGGTGATTGAAAGCCCGGAGATGCCTGTGGCAAGGACAAACAGCACCACGTACGAGCCGAGTATGCCGGCCGGGGACCAGTAGCCGTCAATGAAGGCGACCAGCAGCATCATCGGGGCCGTGTAGATCAGCCCCCTCACCGCCCCTCCGAGGGCTCGTCCGAAGACGAAGAGCGAGTGCCCAAACGGAAGGCTCAGGAGATAGTCGAGGAGACCCATCTCCTCCTCTTCGAACAGGTCCGCGCCGATGATGAACGCGATGGAGGTTATCGTGGAGACGACGGCTCCGACCGAGTAGAAGTCGAAGTAGTTGAAGCCCGGGATCGTGCTGGCGACCAACTTGTTCACGAGGACTGCGAAGACGAAGAGTTGGATGACGAAGAAGACGGTCCTGTTGATGAGGATCCATGGGGACTTCACAAGTGTCCTCAGATCTCTCTCCACCAGGAGCCAGATGACCGACAGCGGCGACAGTTCGTGTCTCTGAGCCTTCACGCCAGCTTCATCCCCGTGTAGTGCAGGAAGACGTCTTCAAGGGACGGTTGCTTCAGGTTCACGCTCTGCACTTTCGCCCCTTTCGCCGTGGCTATGTTAATCACGTGAGGGAGGAGCTCCCGCCCGTTGCTCAACAGCAGAACCAAAGTGTCTCCTTCGAAGTGCGCGTCCTGGATGTCTTCTATCTTCTTCATCTCGGCGGGCAGCTCCGGGATGGGCTTTTCGAGCGTCATTTCTATGATGTCTCTCCCTTTCAAGGTACCCTTCAACGCGTCCGGGGTGCCTACTTGGACCATCTCTCCCTTGCTGACTATCCCAACCCTGTCCGACATCCTGTCGGCCTCGTCCATCATGTTGGTCGCGAGAAGGACCGTAGAGCCCTCGTCCCTCAGTTCATCTATCATGTCCCAGACCAGAAGCCTCGACGGGACATCCAGGTAGGCCGTCGGTTCGTCGAAAACGGCGACCTTCGGCCTCTGGACGAATATCTTCGCGTTCTCAATCTTCTTCTTCGTCCCGCCGCTCAGCATCCACGTCCGCTTCCTGGCCTCGAAGGTCAGCCCGAACTTCGTGAGCACGTCGTCAATCCTCTTCTCCCTCACTCCCTTCTCCACCCCGGTCACCTTGGCGTGCCACTGGAGTATCTCCCTCGCGGTGAGGATTCTGTCATACTTCGGGTCTTGGAAGCTTATCCCGATCAGTTCCTTCACCTTTCCCGGCTCCGTGTTGACGCTGTGCCCGTCCACGAGTATCTCTCCGCTCGTAGCCCTGTAGACCGTCGACATCGTCATGATCAGCGTGCTCTTCCCCGCTCCGTTCGGGCCGAGCAGGCCGAATATCTCCTGGTCCTCTATGGTACAGGTAATGCCCCTGACCGCGTCTGTCCCCTTGAACCTCTTCCAGACGTCCTTGAACTCAATCATTGTTTGCCGTCACACACTCCGCTCCCCGAGGGGCAAAAATGGCGGTCGTGATCTTCTGCGGAACGAGCTTTGGCGCCGTTGCGGGTCTTCCCATTAGATGTACACGGGGTACAAGACGCAGAGGAGGAGGCCGATCACGTACAGCGCACCGAACCTCCTGTTATGGTTGAACACAAAGCCCAGATACCATATGGGCCACATTATGGCTCCCGGGGGAGCCTCTTTCGGCTTGGGCTTGGACAGAGTCCCAAACAGCTGGAGCGCCCGCGGCAGGGCGAGCAGGGTGATGAGTGACCAGACCGGGACGAAGCGGGTCACGACGAGCCCCACGACGGCGGCGTAGGCGACCACTATCAGCGCCTTCAGGACCTTCTTGGTCGCCTCCTCGCCCAGCAGGACGGGGACTGTCTTGACCCCCAGCTTTGTGTCGTAGTCTATCTTGTCGATGTGCTTCCCGAAGAGCACCGTCGTGACGCTCACGGCGTAGGGGATCGACGCAACTATGACCCACCACGGCAGGGTTCCCGAGAGGACAAAGTACGTCCCTCCGACCATCAGCGGCCCCCAGACCACGAAGACCGAGGGCTCGCCCAGCCCGACTCTCTTGAGCGGGTGCGGCCCGCCAGCGTACGCCAGCATGAAGAGAACACCCAGCCCGGCGAAGACAAGGACGAGCGGTCCCCTCAGTTCGACCAGGTATGCGGCAACAGAGACCATCAGCGCCAACTGGACCAGGCCGAGCGAAAAGAGCCCTTGGGAGCTCATCATCCCCGACAGGGTCGGGTGCGGAAGGTAGGCGGGTCTGAAGTAGTCCTGACTCGTGTCTATGCCATGCTTGGCGTCCCAGTAGTCGTTGAAGAGGTTGCTCGCGGCGTGCGCAGAGACGAGCCCCAGAACAACTAGGGCCAAGGGAAGCAGCAGGCCGTAGCTGAAACCGTACTTCAGCACGTAGAGGAGACCCCCTATTATCACCGAATTGACAGTCATTACGAAGACGACCGACCTGGTCGCGATGAGCCACCTGCTCACGGAGTCCAGGCTCTCCACGGGCTCCGCGTGCATGTCGTACGTCCCATTGAGAATCCTATACCACGTGCTCAGCCTACCCATGGCAGTCATTCGGCGAGTCCACAGTTCGTTATTTAAGATTGGCAACCGTCGTCGGGCGGTTATCCCTGATGGAAGGTTGAAATGCCCGAGAAGGTCTGACGCGCCCTCCTTTGTCCGTCAACTGGTCCCTGCCCTTCGATGAAAGGGTGAGGACAGTCTCGCGTTCCACCACGATGACCCCTCGCGAATACGAAGCCATGCACGAGAGGAGCCTGGAGAACTGGCCGGAATTCTGGGAGGGGGTGGCGTCCGAACTACCGTGGCACAGGAGGTGGGACAAGGTCCTTGACGACTCGGCTCCTCCGTTCTACAGGTGGTTCGTCGGTGGGGAGCTCAACGCCTGTAGCATCTGCGTCGACAGGCACGCTGCAGGTCATCGGGCGAGCAAGCCGGCCATCATCTGGGAGGGCGAAGCCGTCGCCGACCGTGGGCCAACAGTCAGAACGATGACATATGCGGACGTGCACAGGGAGGTAAACAGGGCCGCATGGGTCCTGAAGCACAGGTACGGCGTCGCCAAGGGGGACACGGTGGGGTTCTACATGCCGATGGTCCCCGAGTTCCCCATCTTCATGCTCGCCGCCGTACGCCTGGGCGCAAAGTTCACGGTGGTTTTCTCTGGTTTCAGCTCCGACTCCCTCTCCGAGAGGCTGAATGACGCCGGTGCGAAGGTCCTCGTGACAGCCGACGGGGGGCGGCGGCGGGATTCCGTGGTCAGGCTCAAGGACATAGTCGACGGTGCCCTCCAGGCGTCATCCTCCGTGAAGTCCGTGCTCGTTCTCAAGAACGTCGGGAACTCCGTCAACATGGAGACAGGAAGGGACGAGTACATCCACGACGCCTTGGCGCGCGCCCCGGCCGACGCCACGGTAGAACCTGTCAGTGTCAGGTCAGACGACCCGCTCTTCATACTGCATACCTCAGGGACGACGGGAAGGCCGAAGGGCCAGGTTCACGACGTAGGGGGCTACCTGGTCCTCCTGCACGCCACCATGAGGTGGGTCTTCGACCTGAACGACGACGACGTTTACTGGTGCACCGCAGACATAGGCTGGGTGACGGGCCACTCGTACATCGTCTTCGGCCCTCTGATGGAGGGGGCGACGGTCCTGATGTACGAAGGAGCCCTGGACCACCCGTCGCCTGACAGATGGGCTTCGATTCTCGAGCGGCACAAGGTGAGCGTCCTCTACACATCGCCGACGGCAATCAGAAGCTTCATGAAAAACGGAGACGCGTGGGCAAAGGCGCACGACACCAGCTCGGTCAGGGTGATGCACTCCGTCGGCGAGCCGATAAACCCGGAGGCCTTCCGGTGGATGCGGCGGAACGTCGGTGAGGGCCAGGTACCATTCGGCAGCACGTGGTGGATGACCGAGACCGGCGGGATAATGATCAGCGTTCTTCCGGGGCTAGGGTTGGTCCCGATCAAGCCGGGGACTAACGGGTTCCCCATACCGGGCGTGGAAGCTGCCGTCGTGGACGAACAGGGGCTCCCGCAGAAGCCCTTCACGCGGGGCCTGCTGGTCCTCAAGAGACCCTGGCCCGGCATGCCTCTGACCATCCATAACGACCCGAGCAGATACAAAGAGGTCTATTGGAGCCGGTTTCCGGGGAGCTTCTTCGCGGGGGACTACGCCGTCAGGGACGGAGAAGGTTACTTCTGGATTCTCGGCCGCGCCGACGAGGTGATCAAAGTCTCGGGGCATCGGCTCGGGACATACGAGCTCGAGTCAGCCCTCGTCCAGCATCCCTCCGTGGCCGAGGCCGCCGTCGTCGGCGTCCCGGACGAAGTCAAGGGCGAGGCTCCCGTCGGGTTTGTGATACTGAGGGTCGGAGCGAACGCCGATGCAGGGCTGGCGAGCGAGCTGAAAGCTCTCGTGAGGGAGAAGGTCGGTCCGATTGCGACGCCCCGAGAAGTCTTCTTCGTGGGGAAGCTCCCTAAGACTCGCAGCGCGAAGATCATGCGAAGGGTCATCCGGGCCGTGGCCGTCGGTCAGTCAGTCGGAGACGTGAGCACTCTCGAGGAGGAGGCGTCGGTGGACGAGATACGACGGGCCTACGCCGACTTCAGGGGGGAAGTCTCAGGGGCGCAAGACGTCGCAGGACGAAAGCGGACAGATGGCCGGCCTCTTTAACGAAGTCCTCGGCCGCGAGGTGGCCGTTCCGGACCGCCCGAAGCGAATAGTCAGCTTCAGCCCCGCGGCGACCGAGACGCTCTTCATGATAGGAGATGGCGAGCGCGTCGCTGGAGTGAGCGCATTCTGCGCGAGGCCCGCTGAGGCGAAGCAGAAGCGCAAGGTAGGGAGCTATAACTCCGTGAGGACGGAACTGCTCGAAGAGCTCGACCCGGACCTGATATTGACGGTCACCGGGTATCAGAGGGACTTCGCCCTGCAACTCTCGAAGAGGTGGCCCGTGTACCCGCTCGAGCTTCCCGTCTCGGTGGCGGGGATCGTGGACTTCGTGGAGAAGGTCGGGCTGGTCTCGGGCTCCCCCGAGGCAGCAAGGGACTTGGCCGCGAGCCTCCTGCGAAAGGTGCCCGCCCGGCGGCCGGGGGGAAGGGCTCGAGCGTACGTCGAGATAGACTTGGGCGGGCCTGTGTCGTTCGGGGCGTACAGCTACATCACCGACGCGGTCAGACTCGTCGGCGGGTCCAGCGTGTTTGAAAGGGAGAGGTGCGAGTGGCTGGCCCCCCGGCTCGTGACTGTTCCAGAGATGGACCCCGACGTCATCTTCTATGAGGCCAAGATGTTCTCAAGTTTCGGCCAGGAGGACCTGGCGATGCTCATGCGGTCACGTGGGTGGACCGGGATGAGGGCTGTCAAAGAAGGAAGCTGCCATCTGACCCCGCGCCCGTTGGACTTCCTCGCTCACCATGGCCCTAGTTTCATCACGGACGTCCTCCCTTGGTTGGATGCAAAATTGGACAGAGCGCGGGACAGCGCCCGCTCGGCGCCAGAAAAGACTTAACGCGATAGTGTTGCGTCTGGAGCTTGTGCTTAGACGCGACTCGGTCCTGTCTCCGTTGGTGTCAGTTGCGTCCGCGACTTCGGCGATAACTGTGTCAACAGTGGCGTACTACTACGCGGAAGGCTCCCCGCAGATTGCGGCTAGAGGAGGGCTGGACACCGTAGCCTTGCTTTACTCGGCGATACTTGTGGTCGCATGCCTCACCATCGCGTACGCCTTCACGAGACTGGCTATGGCAAAGGTCGGCAAGATTCGCTCTCAAGGGGTCGTGGGCCTCACCCCGGGCTCGCTGCTCCCGTACCTTCTGTCTGAACGAAGGTACCGGACGTACTTTGTCGTAGCCGCCGCGGCGTACGGCCTCTTGTATTGCTACATCACAGGTACGGTCGCGCTTGGTCCGATTCTCGCTCCAGCCTCAGGGATAACGCCCCCCACGACACTTCTGGCGGTCTGCTGCGGTCCTCCACTCTTCCTTCCAACCCTGACGGTGTATGTCACGGCGGAGCTCGGGCTCTACCTGGTCCCCCTGGTGTTGATGCTCCTGGTGTCGGTCTCGATCCTCGTCGGGCTCAACTTCACCCTTGCCGCCTTCGCATTCCACAGTCGCGCGAGAGGACTGTCGGGGACGTGGGTCATAGGGCTCGGAGCGGTCGTCGGCCTGTTCACGGGCTGCCCCACATGCGCCGGCCTCTTCTTTGGAGGCTTCTTGGGCGAGTTCGGGGCAATCTCTTTCGCGGCGGTGCTGACCACCTATCAGCCCGCGCTGATTGCCCTGAGCGTCCCGGTCTTGTTGACGACACTCTATCTGACCTCAAGAAGTCTCTCCAAGGTCTACACTCAAGGCTGCTTGACAATTTGATCGGGGTGGAAGCAAGGGCCTACGCTCGCGCGCCCTTCAGTTTTATAAAATCGGGAAGCGCGGTCTGGCAGCAATGTCCGAGCGCCCTGATGTCCGTCCGGTCATGATACTCGGAATCTCTGGGAGCGGTCGAAAGGGGTCCTACAACTCCGCCCTCTTGGAAGAAGCGAGGAGGCTCATCCCACCAGGTTCGGTGCTGGTGACATACGATGTCTCCACCTTGCCGCTCTTCAACCAAGACCTTGAGAAGGCGATGCCTCCCTCCGCCAGGGAATTCAAGGAGAAGGTCAAGCAGGCTGACGCAGTCTTGTTCGCTGCCCCGGAGTACAACCACTCGGTTACGGCCGTCATGAAGAACGCCTTGGAGTGGGGAGACAGGCCTCCGGGCGAGAACTCTTGGGACGGCAAGCCCGCTGCGATCGTCAGCGCGTCGACCTCCATGACCGGGGGAGCGAGAGCCCAGGCACATCTGAGGCAGATCTTCGCGGATGTGAACCTGTACGCCGTCAACCGCCCTCCGGTACTCATCCCTAGAGCGCAGGAAAAGTTCTCCCCCGAGATGAGGCTGACCGACGAGAAGTCTCTCGAGTCGATGAGGCTTCTTCTGGCAAAACTGGTGCAGTGGGCGCTGATGTTCCGCGGAGTCCGGGAAGGCGCCGGACAAGCTTAACTACGCGGGAGTAGCGTCGCGCGGTATGCCGAGAATCGAGGTCTACGAGGGAGCCCAGAAGATAGCTGACGTCGGCCTGCCCGAAAAGAAGTTCAGCACAGGCTCGGTGGGCTACTGGGCCAGTCAGAAGATAGAAGTCAACGGAAGGAGATACCAGTGCCAGTTCCAGATGGTGGAAATAGGCACGAAACAGCCGAAGGAATAGGACTTCCTGAAACAGTTGCCCTCGCGCGGGGGCACGCATCACCTGTGTCTCATGAACCCGGCAATCAGGTGGTCGAGCCTCTCGACGTCGCTGTTGTACTTCTCCATCTCTTGCTGGTCCGCCGTGATGCTCAGCTTGTGGCTCTCGATGTCTTTCTTGATTGAGGAGACCTCGCTGCCGGTCGCCGACAGGCTGTCCTTTAGCCCGCTCATTCGTTTGTCCATCTCCGACTTCTGGCGCTGAAGGTCGGACAGTCTCCTCTGACTGGCAGTCAGCTTCCTCTGGAGCTCTGCGACCTCACCCTCCTGCCTCCTGATTTTGTCGTAGTATTGCTTTGCTCTCTCCTCGGCCTGCCGCTTTCTGCTGCGTGCGCTCTCGAGCTCGTCGCTCACGAGCATCTCGTCTCCCGGTCGTTATTTAATTCTGAACGCCGTTCAGGCAGACGAGCGGTCGGTTCGGGCACCAACCTTAACATCGCGCAGAGGCCCGAGGAGGCGTGATATCGGAACAGGGCCGGAACCTGACCATCGCGATCGTAGGGGGCCTGGCCTTCGGCTCGCTGGCTGGGCTGGTGGCCGTCGACGGGGTCCCACTCACCTACTTCTTCCTACAAGTCAACGGGTGGGTCCAGATGGGCTGGTACTGGCAGCTATTCACTTCGCTCGTCGTGGCCCCTTGGGGCTATCTCGGTCTCATCGACGTGCTGTTCAATTCGCTCGCGGTCCTCTTTCTCGACGGTCTTCTGTCCACGGCGTTCGAGCCACGCCAATACTATGCAGTCTTCATCCTCTCTGGGCTGGCGGGGAACGTTTTGAGCCTCTTGAACGGCCCTTCGGAGATAAGCTTCGGCGCATCCGGGGGCATCTTCGGTCTCCTCGCGGGGGCTATAGCGCTCGACTGGGTTGTCGAGCGCAGGGTCGACTACGCAGTCGTGGCCTGGTTCCTGCTCGTCTTCGCGCTGAGCAGCTTCGGCCTTCCCTACGTGGATTGGCTTGCACACCTTGGGGGCTCGTTCTTCGGGCTTTTCGCCGGCTATGTCGTCGGGGTGACGCGCGACCAGGCTCCCGACTACTCAGCCCTCTAACCCCCTACCTTTTATCGGACACCGGACACAAGAGGGAGACATGCTCCCCCTTGGCCAGACCGCTCCGGACTTCGACCTGCTCGGCGTGGACGGCGCCAGGCACTCCCTGCAATCCTTCAGAGATGCACGCGTGCTCGTGGTAGTCTTCTCATGCAACCACTGTCCCTACGTCAAGGCATACGAAGACCGCATGGTCTCGATCCAGAGGGAGTACTCAGCAAATGGCGTTCAACTGGTCGCCATCAACTCCAACGACGACGCCTCCTACCCTGAGGACAGCTTCGACAACATGGTGAAGAGGGCCCGCGAGAAGGGGTTCAACTTTCCGTATCTGCGCGACGACTCGCAGCAAGCCGTCGACGCCTTCGGTGCCGTCTGCACCCCTCACGTCTTCGCGTTCGACTCTGACAGGAAGCTGCGCTACAGGGGAAGGATTGATGACTCCAGAGACCCGGCGAAGATAACATCGGACGACCTGAAGAACGCGCTGGACGACCTGACTGAGGGCCGCCCGGTAAGGCAACCTGACACCAGGCCCTTCGGATGTAGCATAAAGTGGGTGCAGACGGGGTCCCATCCCAGCTGAGCAGTCTGGGAGTCTGCCGCTCAGCCGAAAACTAATCTACGAGAGGCGCTCCGAACTCCCCGTTGCCTTACTTCGAACTGGGCGACAGGAGGATTCCTTACCGGGTGGTAAAAGGAAGAAGCAGCCGATACACCTACCTGAGATTCGCGCGCGACATGACGCTAGAGGTCGTCGTCCCGCGGAGGTCGAAGGCAGACCCCGAGAGTGAAATCCGGAACCGGGCTGACTGGATAAGGCGGCAGCTCGACCAGATTGCTGAGAGCGAGGACGTTCTCGGAGCTGACCACCTGATGATAGGGGGGAGGAAGCTCAGAATCGTGGTCGAAGCGGGCAGGAAGGAACTGCTTCCTGACCAGGACAGAGGGATACTGCTGGTTGGGGACGACGACCGGAGGGAGGTCAGGGAGCTCGCCAGAAGGTGGTTCCTAACAGAGACGTCAAGGTACGTCGTAAGGCGCGTTCGTGAGCTCTCTCCGCTCGTGGGCGTGAGGCCACGGGTCGTCGATGTCCGGGAAATGGACAAGTGGGGCTACTGCACCCGGGAAGGGAGGCTCTCTTTCAGCTGGCAACTGGCAGCGCTGCCCGAGAAGCTAAGGGAGTACGTCGTCCTTCACGAGCTGACCCATCTCAAGGAGTTCAACCACTCCAGATCCTTCAAGGCGGAACTGAGCGAGGTCTGCCCTGACTTCAGATCAAGGGAGGAGGAGCTCGGCAGGATACTGCCTTACGACAGGATGCGCTTGGGATAGTGTCCGGGGCATTCATGTTGGGAAGAGCCTCTCCCCCGTCGCCTCGTCCTCGAGTATTATCGCGTGGTACGGGCAGGATTGGGCGGCCCGGAATATGTCGACCGCCTTCGCTTCCCTGTCCTCCCTCACTTCAAGGGGGGCCGGGTCGAAGACCGATTTTCTTCTGGACCAGTCTAGTCTGAAGACCTTGGGCGCCAGTTCCGTGCAGCTCGCCGCTCCCATGCAAAGGCTCCAGTCTGTCCTCACCCTGACCTTCCTCCCTTGCAGGATAGACCTGGTCCACCACCCCTCATCGTCCGCCGACATCCTCTTCATCTCGAGCAGCACGGCGAGTAGGACGACGGCACAGACTGCGGAGACGAGGGGAAGCGTCCATCCCGGGCTCATCGCTCAGAAAGCGTGCTACCACACCTATTAGTTCTATCGCGCAGGGTGGCGACTGTTGGGCGTGCCGGCTTCCGGAATGAGGTACTTCTTCGAGCCTAGGTCGATAGCCGTGGTCGGGGCCTCCGCGAACCCGGACAAAATCGGTTCCGTCATATTCTGGAACCTGCGCAAGAACATGGAAGCGGGGCTGCTGAAGGCCTCCGTCTACGCCGTAAACCGTGCTCAATCCCAGATAAGGGGGCTCCCG
>JASHUK010000041.1 GCA_030040055.1 Nitrososphaerales archaeon
AAGAACGCGACATTGATGACGCCGATGGTCGTGAAGTAAGACAGGACGGCGCTCCCTAGGAGCGATATCCACACGAGCGCGGTCACGACCTTGAAGCTGTCGGGGGCCCGGCTGGTCAGGTTGTGTCGCCCGATCGCCGAGGTTCTGTTGAAGGAGCTCATCGCGTCGTAGGTCGTCCCCTGGTACATCGGGGCGGCCGTACAGAGTATCGAGCAGACGTTTCTCGAGCCGAAAAGGAAGGAGAGCCCTCCTGAAATCACGTAAGTGAAAATCAACGCCAAGAGAGGAATGCCTGGGCCGAGAGCTCCGGCTGTTCCGATCCCCATGCTCCAGCCTATCCAAGGCGTGTTCGCCAGGTTGGCGGAGAACACGAATGATGGGAGCCAGATGGCGTATATCGCGTAGGCCGCTAGCATCAGAGCCAGCCTGAACTTCGTCTCTGTCTCGCGCGCGTACTTGATCTTGAAGACGACGAGGGCGCCCATCTCTATCCCCATCATGACCAGGAACCACACCGAAGCCGTGACGCTGCCGACGGCGACGACGAAGTCGTACAAGGACGCACCGAGGACCGTGAGGGCCGACCCGTTGACGGCGACGAAGGGAAGGGTCGTGAAGTAGCTGGTCCCGTTTGCCACTATGTCGAGGACCCCGCCCATGAAGAACTCAGCCAGGAACACCCCTCCCAGCAGCGCGAAGGCCCAGACTGGCCTGCTCTGCCAACTTACCAGGGGAGGAGAGGTCAGGCTCTTCTCGTCGAGCACGACGTAGAAGTAGACTGCCATCTCGACAACCAGTGAGATGACGAAGAGGACCACGTCACCGTCCATCAGCCATAGGAAGAGCCCTGCCATCATGACAGCGTAGGCGCCGATTAGACGGAGCACGTAGTTGGAGGCCCCCGCGGCCGGTGACCTGTCCCTGAAGAGGAACTCGAGGACAAGAATCACTGCCACTATCATAACCGCACTGTTCGCCAAGAGCGTGTCAAACGACCAGGCGGAGCTAGCGATTGCGGTGGGCGACGTCACCATAACGAGCACTTGGACCGCCACCAGCAAGCGGAAGACCGTTGGGAAGTTGCGTCCGACGAGGTAGAGGGTGACGGCCATCTCCCCCGCCATGGTGAAGATGAACCAGTAGGTGCTCATCGAGTACACCAGCGACGAGAGGACAGGTTGTGAGGTCGTCGCGGCCCCGGAGGCGATCGCGAAGGTCCATCCCATGAGGACCTCGGAGAGGATCGTCAGGACAATGACGGATGCGAAGACTAGTGTGCGGGACGAAATCGAACTCCCGATTCTTGTCTCGTCGAGCCTCTTGTCCCCCCTGTAGAGTGCGCCTACAACCGGGACTAGCGAGACGCTCATGGCGACCATGTTCAGCGCCACCAGTTCGTAGAGCACCTGGAAGCCGGGGAAGTACAGATAGACGACCGCACTTGCGAACATGGTGACCATCATGGCGAACACAAACAAGACCAGACCTGCGTCCGAGGTGGTCTCGACCTTCGAAGCCCTCTTGAGGATCCAGGCTGTGAAGACCGCCATCGCGCCTGCGATGAACCAGAGGATCGGGAGTTCCATCAGAAGTTCGCCCTGGCCCCTCTGTCTAGAGTCAGTGCTCGGACTCCGCTAGACCCGGGAGCACTCCCCTCAGGTGCAGGTGACTTGCTGCCTGACGCGGGCAAATCCGGTCATTGTGCTCGCGGTCGGAGGTTAAGCCTTGTGGCTCAATCGAAAGAAAGCGGACACAGGACACTCCGCGCGAAGGGCGGGTCAGAAGTCCCAGAGGTCGATCAGGTTGTCCGACGCGATGTCAATCACGTTTCTCCGGAAGCTCGCGAGCAATTGTTGGATCATCTCCGTGTCTCGAACTTCGAGTCTGAACCGTCCGTCTGCGCCCTCTGACCTGGAGACGAGCCCTACCTCGCTTAGCTGCTTGACGCACTCGGCGACTGTGCTCAGCGACAGGTTGGTAAGCTTTGCAAGGTCAGCGACTGTAGGGCTCGAGTCGCGACGGTCCACGATGACCTGGAGGAGGTTCCTGACGCTCTTGTGGTGGAGGATGGCATATACGGGCATCATGGCCTCTGCCGTGCCACGGGGATAGAGCCTCTCGTACCGGCTGTCGAAGCGACGAACGATCTCCCCGTCCTTCTCGAGGTTGGAGACGTGGTAGCGCACCGTGCTGAACGACGTGCCCATTATCCTCTGGAGCATCCTCAGGTGGATCCCTGGGAATAGCGTTATGACCGCTTTCGCCCTGCCCCTGTTTGCATTCGCGCTATCCATCCTAACTGCCTCGCGCTCCAACTCTGGATAGTCCAGGCGCGGACTTCGGTCGGTTCCGGAGTGCCGTCCTCATGCTAGGACACGATCACCTTTCCGCTCTGAAGGAAGATGTGGATCGGGTTGAAGACTGAGCAATAGATGAAGAAGACGCCCACTTTGTTCGCAACGAAGCTGACGACAGTCGTGTTGCCGGGGGGGACGCTGATGAGTCTGTCGTCGAGATAGTGGGTTATCTGGAAACCAACCGCAAAGCTGTACAAGTTACAAACCGCTATGGTAACGTTTGCTCCTGTGGGCACGTCGAGCACTGGCCAGCTGGTCGTCGGTGCGCCATGCCCGATGCTGTCATTGTACCCCATGGAAGTGGCCACGATTAGGAACCCCCCGCTGGGCCTCGCGCACCCCGTGGGCAGGGAGGTCGGCAGCGAAAGGGCGTAGTCTCCGGCGGCGCCCGACTCGTACGAAGCGGCAGCCGTCACGCCGACCAGCAGGACCACGGCGAGAGCTACAACGACTGTCCGCTTGCCAATCACCCTGGACCACACGACTGCAAGGAGAAAACAGACCACCATGAGAATCTCGAGCGATGGATTCACGTAGAGGATGGCCAGTTGGATTATTGCGGGGTTCACGCCTGTGTAGAGTTCCAAGAATGCCGTGTCGGTCGCGACGGCGCAGAGGAACACGAAGGCGAACATCAGAAAGAGGTATCGTCCTTCCTGCCTTCTTCTGAAGGCGTTAGCCGATATGGCGACCAGAACGAGGGAGGCTGCTACGAAGAACAACTGAACGATGTCGCCGTAGTACAATACGGCCGGTGCCAACCTAAGCAAAAAGTGGCTGAAGCCGATTTAAACCTGATGAAGCTGGTCGCCGTGAGAATGGGCTCCGACAGCGGGGGCAGGCCGCTTCGTCCCTCCGGTGAGATGCGCCACATGCGGCCAACCTCGGGACTACGCCTTCCTTCGGTTACTCTTTTATCAGGCCAAAGGCGGCGCGGGGTCCGTTGTCGTCAAGCACCCCTCCAGAGCAGATACTCGCCCAGGAGCAAGGAGCCATCATGCACGCCTTGGGCGCCGGGAAGCGGGTGGAGGCCGAGTTCGGCCTGGGCGAGGTCCATGGGACCCTTGTGCTCACTACCTCCCGCGTCATATTCGTCTGCACCGACGAAAGAGAGGAGGACTTGAGGGTTGGCGTGCGCGGCGACCCACTGACTCCGACGGTTCACCTCCTCTACTCCGACGTCGAGGACTTGTCCCAAATCCCGGACGACCCGCGCAACGTCTCTGTGCGCTTAGGGGACGTCACATCGGCCAAGGGGCACAAGGGCGAGATGACGAAGCCTTCCCTGGAGTTGAGGTGGAAGAAGAACTCGGGGGAGACGGGAGCCGAGTTCGTCCAGGTCCTGACCGGGAGACGCAGAAGGAACCTGAACGACTGGGCCGGCGTGATCTCGGGCCTGAACGCTGGTACCCTGAAGCTGGTCGCGGTCCCGGAGGACCCATCGCCGGACACCCTCGAGGGAAAGGTGGCCCACGTGCTGTCGGACATGCAAGAGAAGGGGATCTTCGCCATAGGGGGCGAGGTTGAGGCGGAGTTCGGGGTGGTGGTCGGTCCGGACGAAGTGCAGTCGGCCTGCGAAATCCTAGTCAAGAGGGGAGTGGCCGCCAGGTTCCCGGACCAGAGCGGGGACGTATTCTACCGGAAGCTGTCGGCCCTCGGCGAACCCTCCTTCTCGAGCTAGGGCTCCCCGCAAACGGTTCTGTCTAATCAACAGCGGATGCCCTCCCTATCAAACTTAGCGGATGACCACGTCGCTGTCAGCCTTAAGAGACAAGCATTCGAAAGCGGAGGCGTTGAGAGCGATGTTCATGGCTGCGGGGGCGTTCCTGCTCACCCTCGGGGGAGCGCTAATCGCCTTGGGCGCCGCACTACCAACGGTCATCGCCGCTCTTGAAGCCTCAGGGGAACAAGCGGTTTTCCTCGGTATGAAAATTAACCTCACGACCCCGCTATCCTTCGAAGGCGCGGGCCTCGTCGTCGCCCCCGTCGGCTCGGCCGTCCTCGTGTGGGGCGTCGGCTCAAGAACAGACTGAGTCATGCTCGCTGCGCCCTCTTCGCGTTCCTGATGACCGTTTCCATCTTGTCGTCCCTTCGATGACTATCCGCCGCGACTTGACAGCGAGAGCGTCCGCCGCCCGTTTGACAGAACCCCGCAAACGCTCCAAAAGGCCAAATATCACGCCGGCCCGACTGTGGACTCGAATGAGGGGGCTCGCGCGTTCGCGGAGGGAACGAGCGTCGTCGGTGACGGTCCTCGCCCTTCTCGTCATGTTCGCGGTGGCGCCCGCTGCCTTGGCGGCTCCTCCTAAGGCGCCTTCCTCGAGCGGCTCGGTAACGACGACCGAGCAGACTCCGGCGTGGCTTTTGTCGATTCTAAGGCAGGGGCAGCAGCTGTCGTCGAGCTCGCCTCCGAACCCGGACAGGGACGCGTCTCCCACCTACGCTACCACATACCAGGAAGTGAATGTCAAGAGTCAAACCCCCGGGAATTTCATCTACTACTCCCCCGCCGAGATATCCAAGGCCTACAACCTGACCACCCTGCACGCAGACGGCTACGGGGGAGCGGGGGAGACGATTTCAATCGTCGACGCTTATGGGGACCCCTACATCCAGAGCGAGCTGAATAACTTCTCCGCGACCTTTGGCATCCCGACGACCACGGTCCACGTTGCCTGCGTCGACGGCCCTTGCGACTACTACTCGGGCATAACGGAAGGATGGAACACCGAGATCGCGCTCGATGTGGAGTGGTCACACGCCCTGGCCCCCAACGCGACGATCAACCTGTACATCGGCTCCAACGCCGGAGCGCCGCTCTACGACGCGGTCGCCGCCGCGGTGGCTGGAACGACCGGCAACGGCACCTATCTCTCCCCAAGCTCGATAATCTCGATGAGCTGGGGAAGCCCTGAGAACGACATAGGGGAGTCGGGCTCGATAGCTCCCCTCTTCGGCGCGAACTACCCGTGGTTGAACGCCGTCTTCCAGCAGGGAACGGCCCAGGGAATCACCTTCTTCGCCTCTACGGGAGACTGGGGGGCCTACGACCAGGCCTACGGGCAGGACACCCCTTACGGCGGTGCCATCTACCCATCAACGGACCCGTTCGTCACCGCAGTCGGCGGGACCTCGCTGTATCTCGCCGGGAACACGGGCTACATCGAGTTTCCGGGGAACGCCACGGGAGGGTACGGCTACGAGACGGCGTGGAGCTGGAACGACGTCTGGGAGTGGGGGACAGGAGGCGGCCCCAGCACCTTGTTCGGGAGGCCGAGCTGGCAGACCGGGTCGGGGCTGCCGGGCAACGACACCAGGGCCGTGCCGGACGTTTCGTGGGACGCCGACCCGCAGACGGGGGTGTTGGTAGATGTGGATGGAGTCTACTACATCGTCGGCGGAACGAGCGTCGGTTCACCGTCCTGGGCAGGGTCGATGGCAGTGATGGACCAGTTCGCAGGGCGAAACCTTGGGCTGGTCAACCCCGACCTGTACGCCATATACAACAACCCGTCCGAGTATGCGAAGGCCTTCCACGACGTGCAGGTCGGGAACAACGACCCGGACCAGGCAGGCAGGGGATGGGATCCGGACACCGGGATCGGCACCCCCAACGTCGGGGAGCTGGCGAGCTATCTCGCCCAGCCTTCGAGCTCGTTCAAGGTCCTCGCGTCGAACGGCGTTTCACAGGGAACGACTGGAAGCTACACCAACGTAAGCATCACTGCCGTGGCGTATAACGGAAGCACGCCGGTGACCACCGGGACTGCGGTCGCAGACATCACCTCCAGCTCCGGCGCGGCGCTAGGTTCAGCGCCCCTCACGTACAACTCGACCGCGGATCAGTGGCAGGGGAGCTTCGCCATCTCCCCCAGCGACCCTCCTGGGATGTGGACAGCCACAGTCCATGTGACCGAGGGCGCGGGGAGCGGGACGGGCTGGACCACCTTCGCCGTGGGCGACGGCGTCACCATCTTCGAGACCTGGGGCTCCTTCACAGTGGGGGAGAACATCCCCGTGTCGGTGATAGTCACCTCTCCGGGTGGCCGGAACGTCACGGCCGGGTCCTTCGAGGGCACCTTCTATCTGAACTCCCCTAGTGGGCCCCAGCAGGGGTCGGTCGCCCTCTCCTTCGACCCTGCCACCCAGATGTGGGACGGCACATTCCACCTGTCGCACTCAGTGACCCAGGGGACATGGGTGCTCGCGGTGTCCGGAACCGACTCCGACGGCAACAGGGCGGCTCCTGCGTACTCCTGGGTGAACGTCGGTCTCCCGTCACAGATCCTGACCTTCGAGCCGAGCGGCTTCACCCCGAACTTCCTGAGGGGCGAGACGATCTACATAGCCGCATACGTCGGGGCGGGCACGGGGTCGTATTCTGTCACGATAAGGGACGATGGGACGACGGTCGGGGTCGCTCCTCTGGGGGTGTACTTCGGGGGAGGCTTCTGGCTCGGGGCGTTCAGCACGACCAACAGCGACCCAACCGGATTCTACAAGCTGACCCTGTCGGGCTCCGACGCGGGCGGAGACA